>JAOUOQ010000039.1 GCA_029880275.1 Candidatus Aminicenantota bacterium
AAGGGACGAGGTTCAGAACTACCCGGATGGTATCAAGTTATTGGAGTTCTGCCCCGCGGTGGAGTTCCTCCTTAACGAGCATGGACAGTGTGCCGGGGCAGTGCTTTACAATATGGAAACCGAGGAGTACTATGTGGTGAAGGCAAAAGCGGTAGTGCTGGCTACGGGCGGTTCGGGGCGGCTCCATATCCAGAATTATATGACCACCAACCACTACGGGGCTACCGGTGACGGGCTGGTGCTCGGCTACCGTGCAGGGGTAAAGCTGTGCTTCCTTCACACGGTGCAGTATCACCCCACAGGGGTTGTCTTCCCTGAGCAAGCTGAGGGGCTGCTGATCACCGAGAAATTCCGCGGCGCCGGAGCTAATCTGGTCAATATTGATGGAGAGCAGTTCGTCTATGAGCGTGAACCCCGCGATGTGGAAGCCTCGGGCATTATCCGCGAGTGCTCACCCGATGTGGGCAAAGGAGTTCTTACACCGACCGGCAAGTTTGGCGTCTGGTTGGACTCACCTATGATCGATATGCTGTGGGGCGAGGGAACGGTAGCCAAGGAATTTCCCGGAAAGGTTATCCTTTTCAGAAGGTACGGTATCGACATCAGCAAGGAGCCAATGCTGGTTCACCCCACTCTCCATTATCAGAATGGCGGACTGGCGATAAATGCCAAAAGCGAGACCTCGCTCCCTGGTTTATTTGTAGCGGGTGAGATTGCTGGAGGGATCCACGGCGAGAACCGCCTGATGGGAAATTCCCTCCTCGATGTGACCGTCTTCGGCAGAATAGCGGGGGAAAACGCTGCTGTCTTTGCCAAGCAGAAAGCCAGGGAGGGAAGGCTCACCCTGGAGCATGTCAACAGATATCATAAGGAGTTAGAGGAGGCTGGTATTGTAACCGATAGGGTTGCTCCTATGCTGCTGCCTGACTATAGCAATCCCGAAGTCAGAAAAAAGCAGCTCACCAGCTCTTATTTAGGAACGCTCCGTTGACCGGGCTAAAAATCGACACCAGTGAAAGGTATATCACGTTAGCATCCAGATACCTCTCAAAGTCGATAGGAAGGAGGAATAAGGATGGTCTTTGAACCTAAAATTGTGGGATTTCTTTGCAACTGGTGTTCCTATGCGGGAGCGGACCTGGCGGGTACTTCCCGAATGACCTATGCACCCAATGTTCGACCCATAAGGGTAATGTGCAGTGGCAGGGTTGATCCCACATTTGTCATAAAAGCCTTCTTGGAGGGAGCGGATGGAGTCCTTGTTGCGGGCTGCCACCCACCCTCTGACTGCCACTATCAGGAAGGTAACCTGAAGACAATGAGGCGCATCCCTCTGCTCAAGAAGATGCTAAAGCAAATGGGAATCGAGGAGGGACGTCTCCGTCTGGAATGGGTCTCCGCTTCCGAAGGGGCGAAGTGGGCCAGAGTGGTAAACGAGTTTACCGAGCAGGTCAGGACTCTGGGTCCCCTCAATTGGAAAGTTCCCCAGCCCAAAGGAGGGAAACATTAGAGATGGAAAAATACAAGTTAGCATTTTATTGGGCTTCCAGCTGTGGGGGATGTGAGGTTGCGGTATTGGATATCCATGAGAACATCCTCAAGGTGATAGAGATTGCCGATATCCTCTTCTGGCCGGTAGCTTTGGACTTCAAATATAAAGATGTGGAGGCGATGAAGGATAACCACATTGATGTCTGCTTCTTCAATGGGGCTATCAGGATGTCTGAGCAGGAGCATTTAGCCCACCTGTTGAGGAAGAAGTCCAAGATAATGGTGGCTTTCGGCGCCTGTGCCTGTCACGGCTCAATACCCGGACTGGCTAACTTTTTCTACCGCGATGAGGTAATGAATCGGGCTTATCTGGAAACTCCCTCAACAGTCAATCCCGAAAACATACTTCCCCAGGAAGTTACCAAGGTTAAAGAAGGGGAGATAACCATTCCCGAGTTTTATGATACGGTTCATACCCTTGGTCAGACAGTAAAGGTTGACTACTTTGTCCCCGGTTGCCCACCGGTACCTGACCAGATAATGACCCTGGTGGAGGCTCTCATCAAGAAAGAGCTGCCTCCGGAAGGCTCAGTTATCGCCGGGGATAAGACCCTCTGCGACACATGCGAGCGGTTGAGAGAGGAAAAGATTGTCCCCCAATTTAAGCGCCTGGTAGAAGTCATACCCAACAATGAGAAGTGCTTCCTGGAGGAGGGGATAATATGCTGCGGACCGGCTACTCGCAGTGGCTGCGGCAACCGGTGCATTAATGCTAACCAGCCCTGCCGGGGCTGCTTCGGCCCCGCGCCGGAGATTCACGACCAAGGGGCAAAACTCCTGAGCGCCATAGCCTCCATAAGCTCCATCAACGAGGAGGAGAGGGTAGGAGAGTTTGTCAACTCCATCCCCGACCCGGCTGGTTATTTTTACCGATTTACACTGCCCTACTCGATGTTGAAACGAAAGCTAATCAGGGAGGAGAAGAAGTAATGAAACGAATAACCATCGACCCTGTTACCCGACTGGAGGGACACGGAAAGATAGAGATCTTCCTTGACGAGGAGGGGGAAGTTGCCAACGCTTATATGCAAATCCCCGAATTTCGGGGGTTTGAGAAGTTCTGCGAGGAGCGCCCCGCCGAGGAGCTTCCCCGCATAACCCCGCGCATATGCGGTGTCTGTCCTCCGGCACACCATCTGGCGTCCACCAAAGCCTGCGACGCCCTGTGGAAGGTTGACCCCCCCTCGCCTGCCAAGAAGCTCCGGGAACTCTTCTACAGCGCCTACTACTTTGCCGACCACCTGCTGGCTATCTACTATCTGCAGGGACCAGACCTGATTGTCGGTCCCACTGCTCCTGCCGCTAAAAGGAACATATTGGGAGTTATCGAAAAGGTAGGGCTTGATGTCGGCAAAGAGGTGATAAAGCATCGTGCTTACGGGCAGAAGATACTGGAGATGCTGGGCGGAAAGCCGATTCATCCCACCTGGGGTATCCCCGGAGGGGTCACCAAAGGGTTCACCGAGGAGGAGAGGGCTCAGGTAGAGGAGATGGCCAAGTCGGCGGTGGAGTTCGGCAAGTTCACCCTGAAAGCGATAGACGACATAGTGCTGAAGAACAAGGAGTATGTCGACCTCATCCTCAGTGACCCTTATACCATTTCCAGCTACTATATGGGGCTGGTGGACAACAATAATAAGGTCAACTTCTACGATGGGGATATCCGAGTGGTAGACCCTGAGGGGAAGGAGTTTGCCAAGTTCAAGCCTCATGAGTACCTGGACTTCATAGAAGAGCGGGTGGAACCCTGGACGTATCTGAAGTTCCCCTATCTCAAAGGTGTCGGCTGGAAAGGCTTCGTTGGAGGCAAGGACAGCGGTGTCTATCGGGTAGCCCCCTTAGCCCGCCTCAATGCGGCGGATGGGATGGCCACCCCGCTGGCGCAAGCAGAGTATGAGAGATTCTATGAGACGCTGGGAGGGAAGCCTGTTCCGCACACTCTGGCCACTCACTGGGCACGGGCAATTGAACTAATGTACGCCGCCGAGCGCTTGCTTGAGCTGATCCAGGATGAGGAGATAACCAGCGATAACATCCGCATTATTCCCACCGAGACGCCTACCGAGGGAGTGGGGGTGGTGGAGGCATGTCGAGGCACACTCTATCATCACTACCAGACCGACCCCGATGGCATTATCACCAAGGTCAATCTCATTGTAGCCACCGTGAATAACAACGCCGCCATATGCATGTCCATCAAGAAAGCCGCGCAGGGAGTCATCAAGAAGGGGAAGGTGGACGATGGCATACTGAATATGGTGGAGATGGCCTTCCGAGCTTACGATCCCTGCTTCGCCTGCGGCACCCACACCCTGCCGGGGCAGATGCCCCTGGAGGTCAACATATACAATCACCACCAGGAGCTGATAAAGACTTTCAGGAGATGAAGATATTGGTCCTCGGGCTGGGAAACCCCATCCTGACGGATGATGGGGTGGGGATTTATGTAGCCAGGGAGCTCCAAAAACGGTCCATCCCGAAAGGTGTAGTAGTGGAGGAATCATCCCTAAGCGGTTTCTATTTGATGGACCTCCTCCTCGGGTATGATAAAGCGATAATTATTGATTGCGTAAAGACAAAGGGAGGAAAAGTAGGCGAGATTTACTCCTTCAAACCCGAGGCGTTTGATAGGTCTGTTCATCTCACTTCCGTTCACCAAACAAACCTGGCGACAGCTATGAAATTTGGGAAGCAGATTGGACTGAAAGTGCCCAAGGAAATCATCATCTTTGCAGCAGAAATAGCAGATAATCAAACATTCTCCGAAGAGTGCACCCCCCTGGTTCAGAAAGCCATCCCCAGAGCGGTGCGTTTGGTGGAGAAAGAACTCCTTCGCATGGTAAAGGGCTGAAGAGGGATTTGCCCTTACTTATCAGATCTCAACACCATGTCTGACTCTTTTCGAAAAAAAACTTGCTTCTCAGGCAAAGGGTTCCTTTCAAAGGCGGCTTTAGCTGTGGCAAACCCTCTGAATGAGAGAAGCTAAAAAGGCAAGATGACTTCAGGGCGAAGCTTCCAGCAGGAGTATCCCACTCATAACGAAGGCAGCGGTGGTTATTACCGTCTGCAGGAGAATCCCCACATTTGCCAGGGCATTCATCTGAAGGGCGAAGAAGAGGAAGGTAAGCACCACCATGGCAGCCTGCAGGATAAAGATGCTGCCCACCCACCTTTCCGCCACATTCCCTCGTCGGAAAGCAAGCCCCCAGAGGATGAAAAAGAGAAATCCCATCCCCAGGAGGGGATAAAAGATAGATTCACCTACCAGGTTCAGAAGGGTCACCTTAGCCTGAAAGGCTTCGTCAATCCTCCTGCCGGGGTCGGAAACCATATTAATAATCCCACCCGTCATGGCGCTGAGCAGGAAGACCCCTATCAAGTATATTAAGCCAAACCCCAATCCCACCATTGCTCTCCCCGGAGCCTTCTCCTTCAGGAAGAGAGCTATGCCTATAAGGGCGGGGAGCAAGAAGAAGAGGGAGATATATTCAAGCAGGTGCCCCGCCCGAATTCCCCCTCTGCCGTAAATCTCAATGAGTCCTTCGGGGATTGAAGGGGTTCCCGAAGAAAATCCCAGAGCTGCGCTATGGGTTATGTATGCAGCTAATCCCAGGATGCCAAAAATTATGGCACACCAACCCGTCCAGCGGAAAAGGGCTTTATTGACCATCGTCTCTCATACCTCTCTTTTTTAATCAGATCAGCCTTTTAAAATTCCTACCTTATTCTCACCCCTATCAGAGTAGCCAGGATAAGGACCACGCCGCTGCCCAACAAACAACCGCTCATCTTCCCCAGAGCCGAACTGAGAGGGAGGCGGGATTCCTCTATACCCTTGCTCCGCAACCACTCGGCAATACTCCCCTCAAAAAATCCTGCTATCCCATCGGTGATGGCATCCCCAATTACACTCCCGACAATCGCTCCCAGCACTCCGAACATCGTCCCCCCGGCTATAGCCGGGATGGTGAGCAGCCCGGTATCCATGGCACCGAAGACCATATCGGGTATCATCCTTGTCATGTTGAGGCGACACAGTTTGGCGGCAATTAAAGGCAGGGTGCATAGAGCCAGAACCACTCCTCCCACATACCACCCTCTTTGCAGGGTATGATAGGCTACTCCGCCAAACAGGATACAGAGAATCGAGACCACAACAACCTCTTTTAACTTCTTCATATCCTCCTCCCTTAGCTGTTCAACAATTTAGTGCTCGCTTTGTTAAAGATCATCTTAAAATGAACTGGCAGACCTTATTATAGCAAAACTCTCTCATGGAGATTTTCCCTTTCAGCTTTATTATAATATAGGAAAGGAGGGCGGTCACCCCTTCAAGGAAGAGAGAACTCTATCAGGCGTCTCTCCCGATCCACCCGTGCTACGATCACCGTGAGGTGTTCGCCCAGTTGAAGCACCTTCCCTGTGCGCTCCCCTTTCAGCCGGTAGTGGCTCTCGTCGTAGTGGTATCGGTCGTCCCCCAGAGCCGAAATCGGTAGGAACCCTTCCACAAAGTACTCTTCCAGCTCCAGATGGAGACCACTGCGGTCGATCTCCTTGATGAAGGCGGGACACTCCTCGCCGACTCTATGGGACATAAATTTCACCTTTTTCCACTCTATCAGTTCCCGCTCCGCTTCAAAGCTTGCTCGCTCCCGGTCTGATGACTGGCGGGCAATTTCGCCGAGCTTATGGGATGAATATCCTCTCCTCCCAACCTCCCCCTCCGACCGCTGAAGAAGGTTTTTAAGGAGTCGGTGGACGACCAGGTCGGGGTACCTCCTTATGGGTGAAGTAAACTGGGTGTAGATGGGCATAGCCAATCCATAATGTCCACTATTCTTTTCCGAATAATGCGCCAGCTTAAGGGTGCGAAGGAGCGAATAAACGACAATCGGCTCCTCGGGCTTCCCCTCTACTTTTTTTACAATGTCCTGGAGAGATTGAACCGGGGTCGGCGAGAGGGAAGAAGGGAGATGGTAGCCAAAGCGGGTGATAAACATGCTAAATTTGGCTATTTTTTCCGGATCGGGCTCATCGTGCACCCGATATAAAGAGATGGGGTTATGGGTGAAAAGGTGAGCGGCTACGGTCTCGTTGGCGGCTATCATAAACTCCTCGATTATCCGATGAGCGATATTCCTGCGGGTCTTTACAATGCTGGTCATCTCCCCCCTATGGTCCACGATTATGTCCGGCTCTGGCAAGTCGAAATCGAGGCTTCCCCTTTTCTGCTTTTGCTCCAGCAGAAGGTGGCAGAGCTCCTCCATAAGCTCAAGACTCTCCAGCAAATGAGCGTATCGCTGTCGCAGAAAAGTGTCTTTGTTAACCAGCAACTTCTTAACCGCGTTGTATGTCATACGCTCTTTGCTGGTGATGACCGAGGGGTGGAAACTGTAGCCTACCCGGTTGCCCTGCGAATTAAATTCCATCACCACCGAAAGGGTGAGGCGGTCGGCCAGGGGATTTAAGCTGCAGATGCCGCTGGAGAGTTGTCGGGGGAGCATAGGGATACTTTTATCAGGGAAGTAGGTGCTGGTACCCCGCCGGAATGCCTCACTGTCGATAGGACTCCCCTCCGCTACATAATGTGAGACATCGGCGATATGGACCCCCAGCTGATAGTTTCCGTTGGGAAGCTTTTCCACGGAGACGGCATCGTCAAAGTCCTGGGCGCGCTCCCCATCAATAGTGATGGTGGGCAGATGCCGAAAGTCTGTTCTGCCGGCAATTTCCTCCTCATTAACTTCCGAAGGAAGGGCATCTGCCTCCTTAAAGACATTTTCCGGGAATTGGTAGGGGATATCGTACTTCCTTATAATCACCTCCACATCAATACCGGGCTCCTCCGGGTAGCCCAGCACTTCCTTCACTGCTCCTTCAGGCGGGCGAGCTGAGGAGGGATATTTTATTATATCGGCAATTACATAAACTCCCTCCCGGGCATCACCCTTTTTATCCGGGGGAACAAAGACCTGTGGGAGCTCCCCCGCGTCGATGGGAATAATCCAACCATGTTTTCCCTGAGGCTTATACAATCCGGTTATCTTATGCGGAGCCCGCTCGATGACCCTTACTACGGAACCCTCGGGCTTATAGCCCTTTCTTGCCCCTTTCTCTATTTTCACCAGCACACGGTCGCCGCGGAGTGCTCCCTTGAACTTATGGGAGCTGATGTAAATATCGGATTGACTCTCTATCTCCGGGGTCACCCATCCATATTTTCGGTAGTCTTTATACCATAGCCGCCCGGGGATAAGCCTCATCCTGCCGGACAGGGCATACTTATCCCCTCTTACTTTGACCAACCTCCCTTCGGATACCAGCTTTTCCAGAAGCTTCTTGAACTCCTGCCGGTCCTTCCGCTCGACCTTCATCTGCCGAAGTAAACCCCGCCACGATATGGGAGCTTTTATAGAAGCCAATATCAGGCGAGCTAAATTCTCTCTATCCGGTAGCATCGCTCTCCAAAATTTATGAAAATTAACCTTTATGATAGCATTAGTTCTGTTCCTCTGAAAGAGAAAGATAGCGGCAAGCTTCGGTTAAATGAGGGCTTAATAACTCACCTTTTTTAGGTGCGAAATCTATTTTTATACGTACAGCTCATCCTTCCCAACTGCTGACGAAAACACTGAGCTGCCCCCCCATTATAGATCCCCTCTCTTTAAATGATGATAAAAGAAACCGACTTGGTGGTGGTAGCCTGGGTGGTGAGGTCGGTAATCACAATCTCAAAGGTGTAACTCCCAGGACTAAGCTTGAAGAGCTGGAGGGGCAAGGGTTGGCTCACCGTGGTCATCTGGTATTGTAAGGGGAACTGACCAATAGTAGAGCCATCCTTTTTGATAATATAATCTGCCTTTAAAGAGGGACTCTGGGTTTGAGGGTCGAGCCCTGCTCCAGACACCAGAAAGACAAACTCAATCTGGTCCTCCGCCTGGAATTTGTTGTCAAAGTTTATCTGGTAGGCCACATTCCCGAAGCTGAGGCCATCGTAGATGGTGACAGCCTCCAGTACCGAGCCTGGTTTACGGAGCAGCGCTTTTGCCAGAATAATATCGCTAACCGACAGCTTATCCGGTGAAAAATTGGGCACCACAAGAGGCTTCATCAGGGTGGTCATTTTGCCATCCACCTCGTTTCGGAGCCCAAAGTAGAGATAATACTCCCCCGGGGGTATGAACAGGGAGACCGACCACAGGTAGGCTCCCTGCTGGAAACTCTCCAGCTGGGGGTCGGTCAGATAGAGTTGCATGGGCAAATAAAAGTAGGGAGCTACTACCTCTCCTTCCGGGGAGCGGACGGTCCCGAAAGCCTTTAGCAGCGCCTCATTTCCTCCGGTCTCTTTCCCAAAGGATATATCTGCCCCCAGGACTTCGAATATCAAGGGACAATAGGTGAGGTTCTCCTTGGTATAAAAATAGTTGACCTTGAACTTCAGTGGTATTTCCGAGCGGGCTGCCCCTTCGTCAATGAGCTGCTGCAGAGCCTCAAATTCCGGAGATTGAACCTGCTCCTCCTGCTGGGCTGCCGAAGGAGGGGACAACTGCAGACAATTCTTCGTTCCTTCGCCAGACTCCTTTCCCTCAATAGCTACAAATGAAAAGAGCATTAAAACAGCAAAGCTGACTCCAGTGATGAAGATTAAAACATGCTTCATTTATTCCTCCTCTCTGATCTCAGTAAAGGGGTTTACGCATCTGACCCCTATAACAACATCGCTTGCCAACGCTTTCCTTTCGAGATGACTTAATAAATTTAATTAATTATAATATAAAATCCCTGCTCGGTCAAAGGTAATTTCTCCCTATCCGGAGGATGAACCTTGACAAGCCTCAGGGATTAAGTTATTCTTTTTATTGATAATTGTATTGCATGTTGACAAAATTTAAGAGGTAGTATGAGATAATGAGAAAAAGGGCATTGGCCACCCTTGTGCTCATCTTCTTGATGGCAGCAGGAGCTGGCCGCGGTGGAAAATTCTGGGAAGAGAAGCCGTTTACCGAATGGACGGAGATGGAGGTTCGCAAGCTCCTCTTCGACTCTCCCTGGGTCAAGAAGTGGAGATATGCTCTCTCAGAGAAAGATATAATCTCCCGTGACACCACTATTTTTGGCGAAGAGTCCAACAAGAGGGTCCCCATCAACCCACCCGTCTTTCCCCCGGAGGAGGAGCGGTCCCCAGAGCAAACCTATTACATCTCCTGGGTTTCAGCTTTACCCTGGAGACAGGCTATTGTTCGCTATAACCAGCTGCAGGGGCAGCCGCTGGATGTAATTCAGATAGAAAGATTCCTTAATACCACCGAGAGCTACATTCGGATAAATATAACCACCAGTGACCCTGAGCTTCTTAGCCTCACTTTGAGGGATAAGATAATGAAGATGACCTATCTGCAGACCAAGACCGGAAAGAAAATCCCGGTGCTTGATTACCATCCTCCCACAAGGGAGAACCAGAGAGTTGCCCTGTTCATTTTTCCCCGAGAAGAGGATGGAAAACCCCTCATCACCCTTGAGGATAAGGAAGTAACCTTTTCCACCCGATTGGATAACCTTACCCTCAGGTGCAAATTCAAACTGAAGGATATGGTAGTCAACGGGGAGCTGGAGATTTAGCCCTTCTTAATGGGTACTCCTCTTCTATAGCTCAAGCCAGCACCACTCCTTGGTGAGCGGAGTTTTGTTTAAGACCTCGCCACGGTTCGGTCTGGTGATTATGGTTCCACCGTGGTTGTATCCGTATCCACCCTCAGGATTGTAAAGCCCCGGCTCATTAGAGAAAGCCATTCCCTCTTCCAGTACAATGTAATCACCCAGTGCCAGATAGGGAGCCTGGTGCCCCTCCATCCCAATTCCGTGAGCCGGTCGGTGGTAGATGTACTTCTCCAGCCCCGCATTTCGGGCGTGGTCGATAATCTTCTTGGCTATATCACGACCCACCGCTCCCACTATTTGCAGCTCAGCCTGCATGAGGGTCATCTCAGTGTGGACCTCCCACATCTTTTTCGCCTCGTCGGTCATGGGGAGGATGTGGCAGGCGCGATATCCTTCTCCCCCGTAGCCCCCTATTCTCCCTCCGCCGGAGAATTGCATGGCCTGCCCTTTCTGAATCCTGTTGTGATGCTCCTGATTGGGATGGGGATAAGCAGTGCCCACACCACAACGGCAGCTAATGCCGACGCGACAACCCACGGCAGTATGGGGGCGACCATCCCGCTTGATATCCCGCATCAACAGGTCGGTGCCATACTTGGTGGCCATCATCCCCACCTCATAATCGGTGGTGTCGGTGCCGTGCTTGAGCACATATTCACGGGCGAACTCCAGGGCTTTATCCTCGTAGAGCTGTGCTCTGCGCATGAGCTCGATCTCTTCGGGGGTCTTGCGGATACGCATATCATGAACCAGTTTACCCACCGGCTTGAAAGAAGAACGGGGAAGGGCTTTCTTCATGTTGTCCATGGTGGTGGGACCAACCTCATGCTCTATGCCCACCACCCTGGTATCATAACCCCGCTTATCGATGGCTTTAAGCACATAGACCAGATGGTCGCGTGTCCCCTGCGGATTGTCAAAGCCGCCTGTCTCGGCGGTGGGGAAATCGAAGTACCACTCGTAATCCTTT
>JAOUOQ010000240.1 GCA_029880275.1 Candidatus Aminicenantota bacterium
GCATGGCTACCTCCACAGCCAGCGAGTGCTTCACCAGGTTTTTGGTCTTGATATGATGATTAACCAGATTCAGAGCCTCCTGCCGTTCCATACAGACCCCCTTTCTTGCTTTAGATTTTTTTTCATTCTATAATAAAACCAATCTTCCTTCAACCCCTTTACTGAGAAAACAGCTCCCACCTCCTTCCTTCGGGAATCGCCCTCAGAATATGGGGGCGAAGCTCGAAGTAAACGAGATGGCTCTGGCAGCCGGCAGTGCAATCGGAGGAGCCAAATCCCTGGAGCAACACGCGGGATCCACTCATTCCCTTTATTCTGAGGTTGAGGGCGCATTCTCCTCCCTTATACCCCGGGAAAGCCAGCACCTCCCTTAGCTCTGCTGTCGGGTGGGTAAGAAGATAGTCTATGTGCCACCGTAACCTCTTGGGGTGAGACCTGCCGTGCCTCCTCAGCCTCCCCTCCAATGAGGAACCACCGCTGCCGGTGTAAACATACCAGCCAGCCGGGATGTGAAAAGTCCCCAGTTTGCCCGGTGTTAACGCTATCGGTCTGGGCAGCTCAATGAGCAGACAATAGCTGTCTTTAATCCTCTCGCTCATAGGAATCATCAGGGGGCAGAGTGGTTTCCAAATTGCTTCTGGAACTTCTGGCTCTTTTTTCTCAGTTCCAGCCAGTCCCAGAAGACCTCCGGATTCTCATTCCAGAGCTCGAACCAGTGGGCGATCTCCTCCTTTTCCTGGCGGACAGAAGGGGATAGCTTTTTATTTTTGGCCATGATGCTCGCCCTTCGCCACCCCGTAGTTGCTAGCAGCTGAGTCCGCGCCATGCCGACCCTGTCACCTTCGGCTTTGAATTTATGGTAGAGCTGGTCAATCTCCCTCAAGCTCTTCTCAGCGGCTTCCAGGCTCTTAAAGCTCAAAACCCCCTCGAAAAGTTCGGCATAGCGGTCATCGGCTTTCCTTTTTACCAGTATATCCCGATAACGGACATCCTTCCCTGCCTCAATGAGGACATTGGCAATGTAGGAGGGGGTCGTCTCTCCCCGGGGACCGAGTGTCTCCCTCAAAGCTCTGTTGATCAGCTCTATCTCATTCAACCGGACAACTGTAAAGCCCTTCTCCTCGCATATCTGCAAAATGAGCTCCTTTTTGCTGGGCACGGGAGTATCCTTCATCCCCTTCTCCTTTTCAGACTGCGAAGCGCTTCTTCAATCCGTTCCCTGGGAAGCCGAGCCAGATTTAGCCCTCCATAGCGCAGCCGATAATACCAATCGGTAAGCTCTTCCACCGGACCAGCATAAAGGGGAGCAGAAGACTTTATCGCCAAGGCAAACTCCAGCGGTGTCTGCCCGGGTCTTTTTACATATCCCCTGCGGACTAACATCTTCAGCATCCTATGATAAAACCAGACCCCCTCTCCCTTCAAAGCCCTTCTCCTGGGGGAAGATGGAAGCACCCTCCTGATGACCAGCAGAATAACCATGACCAGGGCAGAGATTATCCCGGCCACTTTGAGACCAGGAACCCATCTTGCCGCTGCCTCCCTCAGCCCTCCCATGCCATAGGAGAGCGCTCTCGTTATCCCTGACCAACCCGTCCTGATAAACCCTGCCAAGCCATAAAGATACCGCTGCTGGGTATAGGAGCTATAAAAAACGACATGCCGGTCCCACCACAGCCGCATGGAGTCTATCCAGCTCCAAAGGAATGTTCCAACCCCGGATGAGAGTGCCTCACTGCCCACCGCTTCGCCGGTAGGGTCAAACTCAATCCATCCCTGACCGGGAAAATAGACCTCCGCCCACGAATGAGCGTGCCGCTGGCGAACCAGATAGTAGTCGCCTAATTTATTAAACTCACCCAGCAGAAAACCGTTCACCACCCTGGCAGGAACTCCAGCCAGTCGGAGGAGAATTACCGTGGCAGTGGCAAAATACTGGCAGTCCCCCTTCTTGCGGTCAAAGAGAAAGCCTGCCAGAGGGTCAGCCTCCCTGTTATCTACCCCTTCGGTAGAATAGCGGTAATTCTGTCTCAAATAGTCCTCTATCCGGCGAACCTTATCATAGGCAGAGGGCTGATTTTCTGTAAGCTGAACAGCCAGCTCCTGGATGCGGGCGTCGAGCAGCGGAAGCTGGAGATACCTTTCCCTTATTTCCCGGGGGTAGGTCCCCTGCTCTATCCGTAGATTCCGGGCGGAAGGGGAGCGTATCTGAGAATAGATGGTGTAGGAAGTCCGCTCAAGTAGATGCGCCACAAAGAACAAGCTGTCGGCATCGTCCCGGAAAAGCCACCTTAAACCCCCACCCACTGCGTAGACCTCGCCGGCAGTAAAGATGACATCGGTGCGGATGGGCTCTATATAAAACTCCAGGCGACTTAGCCCCTCGGTAGTTCCGAACTCCTTGAGCTTGAATATACCATCGCTTCTGTTCCAGACGCGGCGCTTCAGCAGGAGGGTTCTGCTCCAGGAGCGACCGTCAAAGTGGTCGAAAGATAAACCTCTCCAGCCCACTAAGCGGTTAAAATCCCTTTCGTCCCCTGCCCTTACCCGCATGACCACCGATGGATTATCCCTCACCCTCCCCATCACCCCCAGCTCAACCCGTTTGGAAAAACCTACCACCGCCGGCGCCCTCCATCTCCTTCCTCCGAAATAGCCTGCCCCCCACCGCGGCAGCAAAATAAATATCAACAGAACGCCGGTCAACAAGCCAATCAGCAGCGCCCCATTGCTGAGAAGCCAGGAGCCAGAGAGTCTCCGCGGGAGTAAGGTGACCATCCCTTCTGATGAAGGTTTCCCTTTCTTAAGGATGAGGGCGGGGCTCATTACCCTGCATAAGAGCACCGAAAAATAGCCAAATAAAATAAAGGGGATGAGGAAGCTTAGGGACTGGCTGAGCCCGGTGGCGGCTACCAACTGGAGGAAGCTCATGAGGTAAAGACGGTGGCAATCCCTGATTTCTCGGCGGGTAAACAGGAGGATAATCTGAATAAAGACCAGGAGATGGGTAACCCCTAAAATAAGAGACCTGCTGATGGCGATGAGGTCGATAAGGAAGAAGGGAATATACACCAGGGCAAGAAAGTTCCA
>JAOUOQ010000241.1 GCA_029880275.1 Candidatus Aminicenantota bacterium
GCACAAACCTGATATCGCTGGTCATCTCTCCTCGGGGGGTGGTTATCGTGAGCTCCCACTCGCCGGTGACATCCACCTGGTATGCTTGAAGAAGAAAGGCAAACATAGTGAAAAGAAAGAAGGCTAAGATAGGGTAAATCTTACGCATGGCTCATCTCCTATGGCAAAAATTTTTACAATTTCACTAAATGAAAATCCTCTTTTATCAATTAGACACCCGAGAGAAGTAAAAGTTAAAAGTTAATTCTATAAAAAATAGAAATAATGCACCATTAGATACAGAAAAGTTTATCCCAATTCCTTGGATATAATTTTTAGTAGCAAAAAATCTGAAGTCATGATTGGGCTAAAATTATTGGTGCATTAAAATTTGGTCGCTAAATTTACTATTTAATATTCTATCAAGCTTCTGTTTATAGCCGAGGCGGAGCCAAATATAAAAAATGAGAAGGAGAGGTATAGTACCTCTCCTTCTCAAATCTCAGGCGCTTACGGCTGCTCAATAGGGTCCCCAGGAAATTCCCCCGTAAGCTACATTGTTGCGGCCAGCTCTGAGATTGCTTGGGTCGTACCAGTTTGCATACATACCAGTCATATAGAAGTCGTCGAAGTACTGATAGGGACCGGTTATGGTGCTGTCCTCATAGGGTGGAATCCAATCGGTGTAGGGAACAATCAGGATGAAGGGCGTCTCAGTACCCGTGGGAATAATATCTGGAGTGTAATGCTGGTTTCCAGTACTCGAGATGACCTGCGTATCATCGATATGGAACCTGCATTCATACAAAGTGCCCTCTTCCCAGGGGTCGTAGTTGGCCATTATCGGAGCCATGTCAAAGAACTCTGTACCATTGGCGAAATAGCTTCGAGGTGGTGTAAGCTCTTCTTTAGGATTAAGTTCGGGATTGGCCAGGATTACATCAACGACAACGGTCTCACCTATTTCTTTTTGTGGCCAGCTATATTTGGATGTGTTGAACAGCACAACATCCAACTCCCCTGAACCCGAGTAGGTACCTGCCGGTGTTTCTATTCCCGTAGCTCCGTCCCACAGAGTGAGGTAATACGGGTATGCTGGTACACTTCGAGACACATTATAGGTGAAATCGCCGTTGAAGGGTCTTCTGATGTGAATCAAATGGTCCATACCTGAGTCATAGACTACCGCGGTAAAGGTCATTTTCACCTCAAGGAGGTAGTCTTTCTTGTCGTAGATCTCCTGTACCGAGAACTTCATCCCGAAGTCGTTGTAGTCAAAGTCACCGTTATACCAATCTTCGTATCCGATGTATACATTCCCGGTTAACGGGTAGGTCACAATTTCACCGAGTTTCCAGAATCCGATGGTCTGTCCGCAGTAGTTGTTCAGGTAATCGAATATATCTTTGGCATATTCTGCTTTATCCTTGGCGGTTGTCCAATCTCCGGCATAATAGGCGCTGAATGCATCATCCCGATACATCATAGCTAATTCGTACCATTCGCTGGATGTCTTTGTTACACCAAATATATTCACCAGTTCTGTACCGTCTAAACATGGTTCTACCCATTCCCCTTTTCGATATCCCCCATAGAAGTTCCAGTCGGTGGCTGTCTTTTGGAGTTCCATCATCTCGATCATGGCCCACGCTTTGTCCGCTGTTACCTCAGCTCTGACCGAAGTGTGGCTGGTGAAGAACACTACAGCGAGAAAGGCGAATACCGCAGCAGCGACTATACCCGGTCTCCATATTATCCTTTTCGTATACCTCATTTTTTCATCTCCTTATTATTGGTGGTGAGTTAAGTTGACTTTTATTTTCGTAAGGCACCCTCAATAGAATCTATGGACATCACCTCCTTTTGGTTAACCGGTAAAATATCGCCTCATGCAATGGAAGCTCAGTGTAGTCCCCGAATGTGAATTCTTATATTTGATGCCGTGAAGTAACTAACTGAGTGATTATTAAGTATTTTTTATATTTGCAGCTCGAGGAGCATAATCAGGCGAGCTCTCAGCTGGTGGACCTGACTTAGAAAAGCATAAAGAAGAAAACCGACGGCTTGATTAAATCTATGCTTTTAAAGTCTCTTTTCGCCTCCAGTTTAATGATTGTTTTAAATTGATGTTAATATTCTTTTGGAGAATACCCCCTTTTCATTTATACTAAAAAAGGGGAAAATTTCCTTTACTTTGAATAAATGTGAAAGACTTCCCCCTACCTTAAAAAGTATATCTATTATTATTAATAATTTAAATATCAATTTTTGTCAAGTGTAAAATGATAATATTTTCTGAAAATAGACGCAGGATAGATGGATTTTACTGTAAACAAGCTAAAATTGATGATTATTGGAAACTATTAATTAATAAAATATTTAATTGAAAAGAGATAAAGTTAAAAGAACAATAATGATTGATATAGCGATAGCTTAATGCCAGATGAATAGAATTCTAATCATTATTACTACTATATGGCAGACTCTTTTGAAATTCGTATGAAGTAAGTCATTCTATTCAAACCAACTGATATTCCGGCACACTTATCCCTCCTGAGCTCTAATCTTCTGAAATTAAAGTAACCTATCGGGTTAATTCTGAGCTGTTTCTTGCTATTTCAGATATCGGTTGAAGAACCCCACCAGGCGCTTATGGTAATCAAGGCGACTCGTTTCCTGGCGCACTCCATGAGGTTCAACCGGATAGAGGTGGCAATCCCAGCCGTCCTTCTTCAGTTCAATCAACCGCTGCACTAAACGAATGGTGTCTTGAACAAGCACATTGTTGTCCTCAATGCCGTCCACGATTAGCAGGTGGTCTTGAAGTCCGTCAGCAAAATAGATGGGTGAGCTTCGCTTATAAGCCTCCTCGTCCTCATAGGGGAGGTTGAGGATGCGCGAGGTATAGCCGTGATTATAATGAGCCCAGTCAGTAACAGGAACATAAGCCACTCCTGCTGCGAAGACTCCTGGATGAGTGCACAGAGCCATGAGAGTATAGAAGCCGCCGTAGGAGCCGCCGTAAAGTCCGATGCGCTTGCGGTCGACATTATGATTGTTCACCAGATATTCCACCGCGGCTATGGCACTGTCCACATCCTTTCCAC
>JAOUOQ010000242.1 GCA_029880275.1 Candidatus Aminicenantota bacterium
ACATTCGCAGGAACAACCCAGTAGTAAACAGTATGTTTGTTCCAATCGATATTTACCTCTGAGGTCTTATCGGCTTTCCATTCCCCCATACTATAATTGTGCGATACAATCCTTGTGCCTGACTTTAGTTCGCGTAAGAGTTTCGGGCGAAGTTTGAGGTTAACTGACTGGAGCAAGTAAATAGCCACCACAGTTGCCCTGCTGATGTCTGCCTTAAACATGTCCTGTTGTAGAAATTTGACTCTGTCAGCTACCTTCTCCTTGGCCGCGTTTTCCCTGCTCAGCTTGATGCGTCGAGCATCAATTTCCACTCCAACACCATGGCACCCCATTTCTTTCGCAGCGGTAATGACAATGCGTCCATCGCCACTTCCGAGGTCGTAGAGTATATCATCCTTGTCTATATCTGCCATTCTGAGCATTTCCGCTACAACTTCGTATGGCGTGGGCACATAAGGCACATCGAGGTCATATTCCTGTATAGTTCCCTTGCAGGGAAATATAAACAGCAACGCAAATAGAAATCCAATCAAAATCTTATTCATCCCTTACTCCTCCTTTCTCACTTGGGTTGGTCCTTTATGTGATTGACTTTCTCCAGTAGCATGATGATATTTGTTGGAGAACTAAAATTATAGCATATTCAAAATGAATCCAAAGGGCAAAAAAATCATGTCGTTGTTTCTTGTCTTATCTCAGGTAATGCTTTCTGCAATTCTGGACGCCGGAGAGAAGCGGAGAGCTAAGCTTGTAATCACGAAAAAGGACAGGCAACAGATAGAAGGCAAACTAATCCTCAGTGCGGTGTCGATATAGTTTCTGCTATTCTTCTAATAGCAAGCTAAAGCTCGCCTGATTTGCCCGGCGTTTCTGCCTATTTGTTATCTGGTTTTTTTGCTTATTATATTTTAGCGGAAGTCTCGAGTATGTTTATATTCCTTTTCTTTAATTCTTTCAAAAATTTATCGTATAGTGCCCCTGCGATGCAGTCCTCGGGGGGGACGATGCCTTTGTTGGTTAACTCTCCTCTGCCTATGAGTACCGCTCCTATGGCGGCGGAGAATCCGGTAACTCTGGCCATGGAGGAGATTCCGTTCATGGTGTCGGCTTCGTCCCACAGGTAGTAATCAATTCTCATCTTCTGCCCATCTTTTGTTCCCATGGCGGTGTTCCACATAACGCATACATCGGTATCGCCCTCTAATGGCTGGAGCCTGGGCTCTATGAGCGATAGCAGGAAATCACGGGGGGCTATTTTTTTGCCCTCAATCTCAATCGGCTCGAGGTCGAGCAAGCCGCACTCTTTCAGAGTCTCTACCCCCTGCCAGTGACCCGGCCAGCGGACGGTCTTTTCGGCAAATTCTTTCAGGTCTGGTCTGGTGAACAGGAAACTGGGCATACCGGGTGTGATGGCGCACTCCAGCTGCTCGTTCTTGCCAAATTTATCGAAGACGAAGCTTTCGCGGTCGCTGGTGGCATTTACCTCGACCACCTTGCCGTTCTTAAGGACGCTGACTTTGACCATATATTCTCGGAGCACATGACTGAATGCCCAGGTGATCATGTATCGCAGCGGATGTTTGCTGGCGGCTTCCTTGCAGGGGATGCCCCCCACCCTGGCTACGGCTGACTCTGTGTTGTCGAGCTTTCTTATACCCTCGCCAAGGGTGATATTGCTCAAGCCGGGGGCAAAGCCTATTCCGTCGAGGAAGGTTACGCCATTCTCAATGGCTTTTTTATGGAGCCATTCTCCATACTTTTCAATGGACATTCCGCCGGGAACTTCCAGACCCTCGGTTTCATAAGGGTCAGGTCTTCGATGATACTCTTCCAGCATGTCCACGATATTCAATCCGGCCTCAATCGCGGTATGGACAACTTTATAGCTTGTTCTCCTATCGGGCAGGGTCAGCACCCCCACATCGTATTGCTTCATCAAATTTATGGTATCTTCTCGGTTGGCGATGTCGAGGGGATGCACTCTCACCTTATCACTATTTATCCACTTTTTCGTCTGCTCAAGGGCGTGCTCCCGCCTGCCTACGAGCCCTACTGCTTCGACATCGTTTTCCTTGACTAAATCCCAAGCAACCGCAGGACCTATCTTTCCTGAGCCACCAAAAACTAACAATTTCATGGCCTTTTCCTCCTTCTCCAGGCTGTTTCTATGTTTTGTATAAGCTTATGCGCGACTCTGGCTGAGATAGCTAATGTCCTAATATAATAAACCATACTCGAAAAAAATTGCAATAGATTTTTTGGCAGAGCGAGGAGACCAGCCCCTTTAAGGTGGTCAAAAAAGGTACGGGCTACTTCTCTTCAACACTGCATCCGAGCGCTTTGAGTTTTTTCACTGCTATGGCAAGGTGCTTTTGTTTGACTAAGATATGGTCGGTTGAATAAGCGGAAATGGCAAAGATGCTGATTTCTTCCTCTGCCAGAGTCGAGGAAACTACTGCTAAGAATCCTACCAGATCGAAGGGCAAGACCATATTGAAGGTGAGTATCTTCCAGTCTCTCTCAATCTCGATTATATCTTCTTCATTGATTTTGGATTGGTCAATGACCACGGTGATCTCATTTTTATCCTGAATAACGGCAAATGCATCGGGCAAAGGTCGCTTTGACTTTATGACGGTAAAGGTTTCCTTCCATACATAGACCTTACCATTCTTGAAATAATCTTCTAATCTCATGGCACGCTCGTCAATCTCGTAAATTAAGTAGTTATCGCTTTAACCCAGATACGGCAATTGTGCCCACCGGGGAATGACCGAAGTGCCGCTTTTATGCGCTAACCTTGATGACATGGCTCATGCTTCGCTATATTATTATACTAATCAAGATAATTATCAATAATTTTTTCCATTGCGATGAGATTTGTATCTTATCGACTTCCAAGTAAATATGTGGGGAGGCTATTTGATAATTCCGTATCCCCCGGTGATGGGGTCTCTGAAGATGGGTAGGTGCGGTGGGAAAAAAGTAAACAGCAAAAACATAAGAACGATGACTGCCAGAGCAATCAGGGCAAATCTATTCAATGGCCGAGAAAACTGGCGTGAGGTTAACAGCTTATAGCTC
>JAOUOQ010000243.1 GCA_029880275.1 Candidatus Aminicenantota bacterium
GGCGCTCCTCTCAATCATGGGGGAAATGGTGGGGTGCATTCTGCGGGCGCCGAAGCTTAAAATGACACGGTCGCCAGCCGCCTTGCGGCAGCGGGCGGCAGCGGTGGTTATCCCGCTCGATTGACAAAGTAAACCTAAGACAGCGGTCTCATAGAGGCAAAAATCGATATAATTGCCTTCAATGGATAATACTGGCTGGCGGGGCGAAAAGAAGGTTCCCTCCTGCAAGCCTTTTATTACCAGGGGAAATCCTTTGAAGAGACGGACCACCTCCTCCACCCCTCCCAGCACACCCCACGACCAATGGTGGGGTAAATCCTTGGCAAAAACCTCTGCCACCACTCTCTTGTTTATTCCTCTTGCCTTCAAAATCTGAAGGGCACGCTGGAAATAGCAGTCGGTGAGCTCTCCCCCCTTTATCTGCTGAAAACTGGCGGTAAAGAAACCTTCTGAATGTTTATCTTTCAAGATATCCTCCTCTTGCTAATCTCTACCACAGAAAACTTCTCTCCTGCTATTTTTCCACTTCTCTACTGTGTTAGAAATCCAATCAAGTTGTGATAATTATAGCAAAAACATTCCTCCTTTTTCAAGATTCTCAAGGACTCCGTGGGGCGTTCAGCGGACGAGCTGAGCGGCTAAGCGATGGTAATCTCTCCTGAGCTGGTTCATGTTCTCACCTCGGTAATGTGGATGAATGCGGTTGGTCAACAAGATATAAATTGCCCAAGCGTGAGGGTCGAGCCATAGGCTGGTACCGGTAAAGCCGGTGTGGCCGATGGAAGATTGGTGAAGATGCTGACCGGCGCTGCAGCCGGTGGTGGAAGCTAACTGCCAGCCGATGGTGCGGTCTTCATCCAGCCCAGCAGTGAAATTCTTGAAGAAAAATTCCCTGAGGGGCGGAAAGAGGAACTTACTTTCGGGGAGGAACTGAGATGCCAGACGCAGGAGGTCATCAGCCGAGGAGAAGAGCCCCGCATTACCGCTCACCCCTCCCAGGGAGTAAGCGTTCTGGTCGTGGACTTCCCCCCAGACCACTCCCTCCCTCCACCCTTTATAGTCTATGCCATATTCTTTGACCCTGTCCCTCTCATAGCGGTTAGCTTCCTCTGTGGCGGCTATCTCAGGCTTCAGGGAGGATGGGGGGCGAAACAGGGTTCTGGAAAGCTTTAGTGGCTGGGTTATCATACGGTGAGTCAACTCATCCAACCCCACTCCCGCCACCCGGGACAGTATCTCTCCCAGGATGATGTAGCCGATGCAGCTGTAAACCACCCTTTTTCGCGGCGGATAGAGGAGTGAAGTCTGATTGAGGTGGCGCAGATAATCGGCCATGGTGCTGCCGAAGAGATAGAGGGGGAGCCAGTCTGGAAAGCCCGCCCGGTGGGTGAGGAGGTCTGTCAGGGTAAGCTCCCTCTTCAGAGGGTCGGAAAATTCGGGGAGGAACCTACCCACTGTATCCGTCAACTTGATAGTCCCCTTTTGAGCCATTAAGATTGCAAGGAGGGCAGTCGCCAGGGGCTTGGTAAGAGAGGAGAGGTCGAAGATGGTATCCAGCTTCATAGGAATTGGCTGTGGTTTGACCACGGCTAATCCCTGAGCTGATTTAAACACCCCCTTCCCCTTCCGATATACAATAAAGACTGCTCCGGGGAATTGGTCCTCTTCAATCTTTTGCTGGACAAACCGAGTGAGTCGGGAGAGAGGGTTTTCAGCCGTGGTCATTTTATTTTCAGGGAAGGCTAAAAAAGGTTCACAACATAATAAAGGGGGCGCCCCCTGGTCTGGTATGAGAATAGCTCACCGATGTCACATCTTTTGCAGCACCCGCATAGCTACCTCCATGGATAGCCGTGCATCTTGGCCGCTTACCGCCACCTCGGTGCCGTTCTCCACAGCATCTATAAAGGATTTCAGCTCCTTTTTGAGAGGCTCCTCCTTCTCAATTTTGAGCCGGCGCGTCTGAATGGTGGGGAAGTTGGTCTTGGGGTCTCGGATGAGGTTGGAGACGGAGACCTCCTGGGTGGTGTAATCAAGGGAAATGTAAGTATCGGACTGGAAGATTCTGACCCTTCGTATCTTCTCCGAATTAACCCGACTGGCGGTGAGGTTGACCACACATCCAGAGTCGAACTCCAGCCGGGCATTTGCCATATCGATTTCCTTAGTGAGCACGGGTACTCCTGCGGCATGTACCACCTTGAGGGGGGATTTCACTATGCTGAGGACAATGTCTATGTCGTGAATCATAAGGTCGAGAACGACATCTATGTCGAGGCTGCGGGGGACGAAGGTTCCTATGCGGTAGGTCTCGATGAATCGGGGGTCGCGAATGATGGGCGTGGCAGCTTCGAAGGCGGGATTGAGCCTCTCCAGGAAGCCCACCTGGAGGGTAGCCCCTTTCTTATGGGCTAAATCTATTAGCCCATCCGCTTCTTTAAGGGTCTTGGTTATCGGCTTTTCTACCAGAACATCTATTCCCTCGTTCAAAAAATCCTTGGTCACGGCATAGTGGTCAACCGTGGGGACAGCAATAACCACCGCTTCCACTTTGTCCATTATCTGGTGATGATGAGTATAAAAAGGAGTACCATATTGCTCGCCGATGAACTTCGCTCTCTCAGGAATACAGTCTACCACCCCGATTAAATCTATACTGTCAAGGGACGATAATATCCGAACATGATGCCTCCCAAAATAGCCAACTCCAATTACCCCTATTCGCAGCAACTTCTTTCTCCCATAAAAATTCGCATTAAGACAATGCTATTATAGTAATATTCTCCTGATTGGCTTTGCTGAGCAGCTTCTCTTTATCGAAAAAGAGTGTCTTCCCGGCGTCGACTGCCAGGGCGCTGGCTCCTGCCTCTGCCATAGTCTCTATGGTATTCAGCCCCACCACCGGCACATCAAAGCGCATATCCTGCTGTGGTTTGCTGACCTTAACCACCACCACCCCTTTACCTCCTATCTTTCCACCTCTTCTGATGAGCTCGTCGGTGCCCTCCATACCCTCCACGGCGATAACCGCTTTGTCCTTAACTACTACTGTCTGCCCTATGTCGAGGCGAGCAATCT
>JAOUOQ010000244.1 GCA_029880275.1 Candidatus Aminicenantota bacterium
GTAAAGAGCTGCTTTTACTATATCACCTCTTTAGCTCCTGTCAAGAAAAAAATTAACAAAGCGCCGATTCAATGAGGCACCCCCGCTATAAAAGCCTTGAAAATTCCCCTTTCTTAATATATTATTTTAAAATGCCGAGGAGGAGCTAAGTAGGAGGGCAGCTATGTTTAAGACCATAGAGTGGAAGGAAAACCGGGTAATCATCCTCGACCAGACTCGACTGCCGGAGATGGAGGTCTATCGCACCTTTGATGACTACCGGGATGTGGCGCAAGCTATTAAAAAGCTTATCATCCGTGGGGCTCCCGCCATAGGGGTAGCAGCCGCCATGGGAGCCGCCCTGGGTGCCCTGCACATCGATACCACTGACTCCCGGGTTTTCCTCTCCAGGTGGAACGAGATATGCCGGGAGATCGCCGACGCCCGCCCCACCGCCGCCAATCTCTTCTGGGCTCTGGAGCGAATGAATAAAGTATATCAGCAGAACATGGACCGGGGCATCCCCTTTGTGAAAGAGGCGCTGAAAAAGGAGGCACTGCGGATTTATCGGGAAGATATAGAGATAAACCGCCGCATCGGCAAGGAGGGGAGTGTGCTGGTGAAGGACGGAGATACCATTCTCACCCACTGCAACGCTGGAGCGCTGGCAACTGCGGGCTACGGCACCGCCCTGGGGGTTATCAGGGCAGCCCGGGAGGAGGGGAAAAGGGTGGAGGTCTTCGTTGATGAGACCAGACCCTTCCTTCAGGGAGCCCGCCTTACCACCTGGGAGCTGATGCAAGATAACATCCCGGTAACCTTGATCACCGACAATATGGCTGGTCACTTCATGAAGGAGGGTCGGATAAACCTGGTGGTAGTGGGTGCCGACCGGATTGCTGCCAACGGGGACACAGCCAACAAAATAGGCACCTATACCCTGGCTGTATTGGCCAAGGAAAACGGCATCCCCTTTTACATCGCCGCCCCCACCTCTACTATTGACCTCGACTGCCCCTCGGGTGACAAGATACCCATTGAGGAGAGGAGCTCCAGGGAGATTATTGAGATAAACGGTCGCCTCATTGCCCCTGAAGGAGTAAAAACAGCGTACCCCGCCTTTGATGTCACCCCCTATAGGTATATCACCGGCATTATAACGGAAAGAGGAGTGGCTACTCCTCCTTACCATAAAACCTTGCCCGAACTCTTTGATGGGAGAGCTTCGTTAAAACACTGATGCTTATACTCGGTATTGAGACTTCTTGCGATGAGACCGCAGCGGCGGTAGTCAGAGATGGTGAGGAGATTTTGTCTTCCATCGTCTCCTCGCAGGTCGATGTCCATCGGGAATATGGGGGAGTGGTGCCCGAGCTGGCTTCCCGGCAACATATCCAGAACATCTGTCCGGTAGTGGAAGCCGCTCTGGGAAAGGCGGGCGTTACTCTCCCGCAAATAGACGCTTTTTCCGCTACCTATGGTCCCGGTCTTATTGGCTCGCTGTTAGTGGGGCTCTCTTATGCCAAAGCCTTAGCCTATGTCCTGGAACGTCCACTGGTAGCCATTAACCATCTGGAAGCTCATATCCATGCCGTCTTTCTGGAAAACAGGGGTATAGAGTTCCCGGCGTTAGCCATGGTGGTATCAGGAGGGCATACCTCACTCTTCTACCTGCCGGCTCAGTTCAGCTACCAGCTTTTGGGCAGTACCCGGGACGACGCCGCGGGCGAAGCCTACGACAAGGTAGCCAAACTCCTCAGGTTAGGATATCCGGGGGGACCTGTAATCGACCGTCTCTCACCCAGGGGAAACCCCAAAGCCGTGGTTCTTCCGGTAGCTAAAATAAGCAATGGGAGCCTTGACTTTAGCTTCAGTGGTCTGAAGACAGCGGTGCTCCGCTGGGTGGAAAGAAGCAGCCTGCTGGAAGAAGAGGACAGCGAAGCCAAGCAACAGCAAATCTACGACCTGGTGGCCAGCTTTCAGCGGACGCTGATTAAATCCCTCACGGGAAAAATAACCAAAGCGCTCAGGCTCCACCCGGCAAAATCGCTCCTGGTGGGAGGCGGGGTGGCCTGCAATCAAGCTCTGCGGACAGAGTTCAACAGTCGATACCAGAAGCTGGGCTTAAAAGTGTACTTCCCCTCCCCGGAGCTGTCCACAGACAATGCGGCTATGGTCGCCTCCCTGGGATATTATAAGCTCAACCGGGGTGAGGTAGCCCCGCTTGAACTCGATGCCGATGCCAGCCTGAGGTTAGAGCAAAAGAATCTCTGCTAAAACGATGGAGAAGGTCAATTTTATAGGACTTGACATAGGGGGGACTAACCTCCGAGGAGCAGTGATTGACCTCCAGGGTGAACTGCTCCACTGCGAGGAGGAGCGGATAGAGAGAACCTCCTCAGAGGCGCTGTTTCATCAATTGAGCCATCTGGTGAAAAAGCTCTCCCTGAGAGAAGACCGCGCTCCCATCAAGGGGGTGGGCTTCGGATTTCCGGGGTTTATAGACCACTCTACCTGGGTAGTGGAAAAGTCCCCCAATCTCTCGCTTTTAGACGGGGTCAACCTCGCTCAATCCTTGAAAGGAAAGATAGCCTATCCTTTCTTCATTGATAACGATGCCAATGTAGCCGCCCTGGGCGAGAAGATTTGCGGAGCGGGAAGAGAAAGCCAGAGCCTGGTCTTCCTCACCATTGGCACCGGACTGGGAAGCGGGGTAATATTGAACAACCGCATATGGCACGGAGCGAAGGGCTACGGAGGGGAACTGGGGCATATCACCATTGAGCCCGAGGGGAGAATGTGCAACTGCGGGAACCGAGGGTGTCTGGAGACCCTGGTCTCGGCTACTGCCATAGTCGAGCGGACACTGCGATACAGCAGAGCCTACTCTTCTTCAACCCTCTCCTCCATTAACGAGAAAGAGCTCACCTCGGAGAGGGTCTATCAGGAGGCTGTGCGGGGGGACTCTCTCGCCCGCTGGGTGCTGAAGGAGACCGGTATTTACCTGGGTATCGCCATTGCCAATATCATTAACTCCCTCAACATCGAGCTGGTGGTGCTGGGCGGGCAGGTGATGAATGCGGGCGATTATATT
>JAOUOQ010000245.1 GCA_029880275.1 Candidatus Aminicenantota bacterium
CTCTTCCCCTGCTGGCGACAGACCAAAAGCCCGGCTTGCTTCATTATGCTCAGGTGTCTGGAAGTATTCGATTGCTGCTCCTCAATAGCGGGCATAATCTCGCAGACACACTTCTCGGCATCCTTGAGGAACTCCAGTATCCTCAGGCGGGCAGATTGTCCCAGGGTTTTAAGCATCTCTGCCCTTAGCTGTAATAGATTCTCTTTCATTGTTTCACCCCGCCTCATATAATCAAGGCTTTTCCCTTTAGAATGGTGGGAATCTGGTTAAGAGTCTCATATGAATAATCTTCCCACCGTTGCCCTCTTCAGCCAAATCTCTAAGCTTCAATGCTATTCATATATGAGCATATGATAATATTATCATATATATTATAATATCCAATATGCCCTTTGTCAAGCATAAAATAGCCCCGGGAGAGAATGATAATATTTGTGGAAGCTCTCTCCAGAAGAGCGAGTAAAAGGACTTGACAAAACAGGGGGTTTATATAATAATTACTGAGGTTCCGGGATCGTCCAATCGGCAGGACATACGGCTCTGGACCGTAGAATCGAGGTTCGAACCCTTGTCCCGGAGCCAAAAAAGTGGCGCTATCGTCTAGGGGTGAGGATAGATGGTTCTCAGCCATCAGACCCGGGTTCGAATCCCGGTAGCGCTACCAAAACTATGATAGAAAGGTCTCTGAGAAGAGACCTTTTATTTTTTTCCCTACACCCCGCAAAGGGAGATGGTAATTCCATGATTAGCAGTATCCGCTGTCTCCTATCCTATCAATCCCATTAAGGGTTGCCATCCCTGCTGGAATAGAGAATGTTTATTACCAAACTTCGCAAAAGAGTTATAATCTGCACGACCAGACCACCTTGACAACACTTGAGCTCTCCTTTATAATGAAAAAAATATTTTTTAAGTAACTGTGTATAACCAAGTGACAAAGCGTGTAATTATTTGAAAACTAACAGAACAATTCCTGTGCAGGCAAATTGACATGAACAAGAGATTTAAACCACTCATTCTCCTGAGCCTGTTGATGCTGAGCTTATCTACGGGAGTTTGGGGGGAGGAGGTAAGGAAAACTTCAGCAGTAAAAATCGCCGCAGCCATTAACATCGATGGTGACCTGAGCGACGAGGCATGGAAAAAGATTGAACCCATTGCTGGATTCATCCAATTTGAGCCCCACCATGGCCAGCCTTCCACTTTGAAAACCGAGGTTAAAATAGCCTATGATGACAAAGCAATCTACTTCGCTTTTTACTGCGTAGACCCCGACCCGGGCAATATCTCCGCCAGCATAACCAAAAGGGATGGGGATATTACCGAGGACGATGCAGCCGGTGTTATGCTGGATACTTTTAACGATAATCGCACCTGCTATTTATTTGGGACCAACTCCATGGGGACCCAGTTCGATGGAAAAGTAGCTGATAACGGGCGCTCTCAGGACAGCAGCTGGGATGCGGCGTGGCAATCGGCAGCAAAACGGACAGAGGATGGCTGGACAGCAGAAATAGCTATCCCCTTCTCTATTCTCAAGTTCAAAAGTGGTAAGGGTAAAGTTTGGGGACTCAATATCGCCCGAGCCTATCCCCGGACCCGAGAGTCAAGCTTCTGGGTTGGCCCTATGGAGGATCCGTATCGGGTATCTCAGTTTGGCAAGTTGGTGAACCTGGAGCTCCACTCCCAAGGTCGGCGGTACACCATTATGCCCTACGCCCTATCGCAGTTCCAGGCCGAAAAAGAACCGGAGGGGAAAGTGGGGGTAGATTTTCGCTATCGGCTCACCAGCAATCTGGGAGCGGACACTACCATCAATCCCGACTTCGCCACTGTGGAAGCCGATGTGGAGCAGATCAACCTCACCCGCTTTGAACTCCAGATTCCGGAGAAGAGACCCTTCTTTCTGGAGGGCTCTGAATATTTCAGGACCAGAATCAGCCAGTTCTACTCCCGCCGCATCGGTGATATTCCCTGGGGAGCGAAGCTGACCGGCAAGGTCAGCGGCTGGAACATAGCTTTTATGAATGCTCAGTCAGACCCCGCTTCCACCGGAGCTATTCCCGTCAGCGAAGACAAGAAGGCACTCTACAGCGTCTTCCGCACCCAGAGGGATATATTAGGCAGCTCTAATGTTGGTCTTATCTTTGCCAACAGAAGCTATCAGGAAGAGAACAGAGGGTCGGTAGGAATGGATACTACCCTCTTCTTTACCCGAACCCTGGGGATGACCGCCCAGGTTGTCAAAAGCTACGGTCCCGTCAAGGATGGAACCTGGGCCTGGTTCCTTCGTCCATCATATGATAGTGCCACGGGGCACTTCCATGTCCGCTACTCCCACTTGGGAGAAGGCTTAATGGAGAATATGAACGCCATCGGCTTCATACGCGATGATGACCGCCGCGAGGTAGATTCCAACCTCTCCAAAACCTTCTGGTTAAAAAGAAGTGGGGTTGAGCGTATCGAGTTTAGCTCAAATTATAATCAATACTGGAGCCAAAAAGAGATTCTGAGGAGCTGGGAATCGGATTCTGAACTATCCATTACATTGATGAGCAAGTGGGAGATGGAGCTGAGCCATAACGAGGAATTCAAGCGTTATGAAAAAGACTTCCGCAACCGAGAAGCAGGCCTGAGTATTGGATATGATACCCGAACCGGTAGGTCTTTTAATATAAGCTATGGAATAGGAAGAAATTATGACAATGACATGAAGCTTCTGGAGGGGGAAGTGCAGTTTAAAATCAGCGACGCCTGGAATGTTCAATATGGCTTAACCAAGCTCTGGATGACCCCTGACCTTGAGAATGAAAGCACCTGGATTCATGTGGTTCGTTCAAATTACTACTTTAACAAAGACCTCTTCCTTAAGCTCTTCTTCCAGACAAACACGGTTATTGATAAGAAAAATGTTCAGGCTCTCTTCGTATGGCGATTTCTCCCTCCCTTTGGTTCACTGCAGATCGCCTATCAGAGGGGAACCTCACGATTTGGCACCAAATCTGACCAGGGAAACACACTATTTACCAAACTCGCCTGGGTGTTTTAAAGGCTGAAGGA
>JAOUOQ010000040.1 GCA_029880275.1 Candidatus Aminicenantota bacterium
GATTTAAACGCGTGACCATCCCCTTTTATCTTGGTTTCACCCCTAAATCACTCAGTATTTATCCATATATTTGAATATATATCCAAATTAATCTATTTGCTTCCCCTTATGAGTACCTAATATATTTAGCATACCTTTTACCCCTTAGTCAAGACTTTTTTTGCTTTTTTCGAAAATGAGGGAGTTCTTAAAAATTAATAGGGAGTTAACTCAAACGATCGGCAACGGTTCACTCAAAGGCTTAATCTCCCCCCACTCTCTTTTTCAACTGATTTATCCTTTTTTCAATCAGCTCCACATCCTCGGGGCTGAGGCGGTCTTTCTGTGTGAGGAGCTCCTGATAGAGCTTTAATGCCTCCTCCCACTTTTGCATTCTGATGTAGAGCAGGGCTAAGTTAAGGGAGGCATCGATATTCTGGGGGTCGTAGTAGAGGGCTTTCTGGAAGTTCTCCACTGCCGCCGGGAGGTCGTTTTTCATAGCCCTGATGATAGCCACTCCATTGTACGCCCTGGACATTTTGTCATCGTAGCGGAGCGCGGTCTGGTAGCTTTGCTCCGCTTTATCGTACTCCTTTTTGGCATACCAGCAGTTGCCCAGGTTGTTATGGATGGATGCGTTAGTGGAGTCGAGCTGGAGAGTCTGTTGGAATATCTCCATTGCCCTATCGATGTCCCCCCGATAGAAATAGCTGATACCCAGGAAATTCAGAGAATCTATGTCTTCGGGAAAGAATTTAAGGGCGTTTTCCAGTGTCTGGACGGAGCGGTCGAGTTCCCCTATTTTTTGCAGGTAAAACCCCAGGTTTTTTCTTATGTCGTTATTATCAATATTCATCTCCACTGCTTTTTCCAGAATCTTGATTCCCTTTGCCGTCTCCCCGGCGGTATTGTAAGTCATGGCTAACTGCATGTAGGCGGCGCTGAAATCGGGCTGAAGGGATATGGCCTGTTCAAACCATCGGATTGCCTCCATCGGTCTCCCCTCTATAACGGCGATCATTCCCTTATCAAAGGCACTAGCCACATGGAGCAGGTTTTTGGGGTCCTTCTCCGGCACCGCGTAGGTGGAAAAATCCTTGGTGGGGGGGACTGTCCCCGACAGATAACCGAGGGAGCGGAGTTTAGCCCTCTCCTCAGAGCTAAGGGGGGTCAGGCTGGCCTGTTTCCCACCTCCCGATTGCAGCTTATCGAGGGTTTTTCGGTAGCTGCTAAAATAACTCTCCCACAATTTGGGAGATGTCCGGGCTATATTATTTTTCTCCTGGAAGTCTGTTTTCAGGTCGTAGAGTTCTGGCAGGGGGAGGTCAACCAGCTTCATATTCTCCTCTATTATCCCTCTTACCGGAGCCCATCTTCTGGTGTAAGTGTTGGTGAGGGTTTCTAGGTAGAGAGGTCGGCGGGGGAGGGTAGAGCCTTTCAGCAGGTGGTCTTTCAGGGAGAGCCCATCCTCGAGCAAAGGTCTTTTCCAGCCGAACCAATCGATTACGGTGGGCATAATATCCACCAGGCTGACCGCCTCCTGACTCCGGCGGGGCTTCAGCACTGCTGGCTGGTGAATGAAGAGGGGGATATGAACGGTCGTGTTATAGATGAAAGTCCCGTGGGTCTCCTCCCCGTGGTCCCCTAAGCCTTCCCCGTGGTCGGCGGTGATGATAAACAGGGTCTCCTCCAGCAGTCCCTGGGACTCCAGCAGTTGGTGGAGCCTCCCTATCTGCTCATCGGCAAAGGCTATCTCGCTGTCGTATAGGTTTCTGTATTTCTGCACCAGCCGCGGTGGAGGCGCGTAAGGGAGGTGAGGGTCAAAAAGGTGAATCCACATGAGCCAGCGGCTGTCGGCGGCGTTTTTAATCCATTGAATAGCCAGCTCCATGGTCTCGTCAGCGGGGCGTTCGGAATAGACGAAGATAGCAATCGACTCCTGGCTGATGTATCCGTCATCGTAAAGCTCGAAGCCCTGGTCCAGGCCGAAGCTCGAGTCCACCGGAAAGGCGCTGACGAAGGCGGCGGTGCGGAAGCCATTCTGCTGGGCTATCTCAGCTAAGGTGAGCACCTCCGTCCCCAGACGGAAGGGACCGTTGTCTCTCACGCCGTGGCGAGGGGGGTAAAGACCGGTGAGCAGAGAGCAATGAGCGGGGAGGGTGAAGGGTACCGGGGTATATGCCCTGTCGAAGATGATGCTGGAGCGAGCGAGCTTGTCCATCGCGGGGGTGAAGTTGACCTCGGCATTGTAGGCACCCACATGGTCGGCTCTCAGGGTATCGATGGTGAGGATTAGGCAGCGAGAAGCACGGCTGGATGGATTATTTATGGAGAAGGAAGGCTCGGTACCTCTCAGCCAAGGGGTGAGAAGCAGGCAAAGAAGCACCAGCAAGGGAGCGAGCCAGAGGCTGCGCCTTCTTCTCTTCATAAGATTACTTCTCCATAAAAGATTTTCAGGGCTGATTAATCACATCCCCCCTCATCGGACAAATAGATGGTGAAGGAGCGTTCAGGCGGGGACATCGGTTATTGACTCTCCGACTTGATTTTTTTTAGTCTCTCTTGAATCTCCTCTTGAGCGGGGTCTAACTTCAGGGATTCCTCCAGCAGTTGGATGGCTTTTTCTGTCTGCTTCAAATTGTAATAGATATACGACAGAATGTTGAGCACAGGGGGATACTTGGGTCGCTCCAGCCGGAGTCGTTCGTAATAGCGTCTGGCTTCCTGATAGTCATTTTTATATAGGTATGCCTGACCGATGAGCTCTAACAGGGCGGGGTGGCGTGGGGAGTTGACCAGAAGGGGGCTGGCGCGCTCAATCAATTCGTCGTATCGCTGGCTCAACAAAAGTAGCCTGCAGTAGTCGAGATTGGCGGGGAAGTGTTCAGGATTCTTCCCCAAAACCGCCATTAGTCCTCTTTCGGCATATGCATAGTCTCCGGTATTCATATAAAGCTTAGCCCGGAAGTAATCGTATTGGGGGCTGTCATAAGGGATAATAGCCTGATTGTAACTCCAGCACTCGGGCTCTGGCTGGGAGACCAGCTCGAAATCTGCCCGGGCGTAGGCTTCTACCACACCTTCGCCAGTGGTCATGTTTTTCAAGAATATATCCAGGGAGGCTTTTCCCGCACTCAATTTCTCCAGATTTAACCTTTGATAGAGGGTAATCACCAGGGCGTTGCTCGGTACTAATTCTGCCAACGATCCCTCTACTCTGCTCACCATCTTCCCCCTCTGGGAGATCTCATAGGAGAGGAGATAATTGGACGCCTGCTGGGGAGTTATCTCATCGGGGAAGAATATCTGATAAAAGGCTATCATCCCCTCTTCCCGGGAAAATATGTTATCCACTGAGGGGGAGATAGCCAGGTCTTCAAACTGGAAAGCCTTGACCCTTTGACTACTCTTATCCCCTTCTGAAATTCGGGTTATTTTATTGACCAGGTATAAATTCCCCATAAAAGGCACCTCAGCAGGAAGGGGAGGAATGACGAGCTCAGCCGAGGTGGTAGCAATCTCCTTGCTCACATTGTTCCGCAGCACCAGGTCGAGATGGAAGTTGCCGGGGATTAAAGCCCTTCTGAACATCAGTATCATGGGACGGTAGCGAATCTGCTCAAACTTAGCCTCGTCAAGATAGATGTCCTCAAGCCCATAAGAGAAAGTGTCGACGACATTCTCCTCCTCATCCTTGATGGTGCCGTTGAGGTCCAGATTGATGAAGTATTGCTCCTCGTACTTGCCGACCTCCAAATCCTCTGGCTCAATCTTAAGGGCTATATCGTAGAAGACATTGCCGGTGGAAGAGGCGAACCATCTGACGAGATTCTCTATGGTCATAGTCCTGAAGTACACCTCCACCTCCACCTCGGCTTTGCCTGTGAGGGTGGCATCCACATAGTCCTTTCTACTCTCCTCCTCTAAGTTGCGGGCTCTCCAGATGTCGCCTATCAGTTGTTCAGATTCCATCCCCGCTGCTGATGAGCCGAAGGTGCCAAATCCCCCGGAGCTGGGCAAATAGCTCCAGGCGGCATGGGCTATGTCATATCCCAGCTTGCTGAGGAATTCAAATTGGGTATCCTCATCAAGAGGCTTGACATCCGGACCTGGCTTCAGGAGTCGATAAGCGGTATCGGTCAGGGGGCGATATAATCGAAAGGGGGGCATACCATCCTTCATGTAGAATATGAGATAAAAGCCCGGGGGTAGGTGATGCTGGGTGTTACTTATATACTGCCACAGCTCCATTGTATGGTTATAAAAGCCGTCCTCAAATGGGACCCTGAGGGCAGGCTCTCCTAAAGTGATATAAATTCTCCCCCGGTCGGTCTTCCAGCCCGGCAGGTAGGATTCCCTTCCCAGATATTTATTGGCATACTCCCATCTTTTGTAGTGCTCCTCTTTAAACTCATTCTTCTTGGTTCCCGGAGTGGGGTCCCTCGCCAGCCAGAATCTCTCAATAAACAAATCCCGCTGTTCGTCCGTTTTGAGCTGGAGGAAGCCCTGATTCTCATAGTCGGAGATAATATAAGTTACCTCGTCAAGCCACCTCTGATATTTGGCAGGGAGCTCTTTTCTCAGCTTTTTGAAATCTAACTTCTGTTTTTCCTTATTTTGACCTTCAACTCCTCCGGCTGGAGCAGCGCTGAAGGAGTTAGAGAAGAGGACGCTTCCAATAGCGAAAAGTGACAGCAAAAAGCAGATAGTCCCCCATCGCTTCCCTTTCCGAAGAGCTTTTTTTACAAGAGTAGTAAACATCTCCATAAATTAAATTCTATGTAAAATAGGTTGAGTTGTCAACCGATTTCTTATTTTCCCATGCTGAGGGACAACGCTCGGAGGTTCCCACCTCTCCTGAGTGTCGGTGAAAAGAACCTTGCCTCATCTTATGGCTCACCGCAGGTTTGCTTTATTAAGGCGTATCAATTATAATTTCCCTTAGGTTTAGGAGGAAAAGGAATATGTCCTCACCGGTGGGACATTCTCTCACGGGGATGATTCTTTATCTCATCTATAATAAGTGGGGTTCCCTGTGGAGCAACAGGAATGAGATTCCCCTCTATATCTTTTTTACGGTGGCTCCCGACCTCGACCTCATTCCCGGGCTTCTGGGGGGAGATATTTACAGGTACCATCATGGTCCTCCGCACAGCATCTTTTTTGCGCTGCTGTTCACCTTGCCCTTTAGCCTCCCCCGGCTGAAGAGAGGGCTCAAGAGGTTTCTCAGCTCATGGGGAATCTTCTTCTCCCTTTATTGCACGCATCTCCTTCTCGACCTCTTCACCATAGACCGCCGTCCCCCCTATGGGTCGCCGCTATTCTGGCCGATATGGGATAGATATCTCAGCTCACCGATTACTTTTCTGCCGCCGGTTTATAAGGAGTCGTGGACTGCTCTTGTCAGCCTCAACAATCTGTACACTATGCTCATAGAAGTGGCTATTTTCCTCCCCTTGCTGCTCCTCATATATTGGTATAGACAAAGCAAAGGTGAAAGAATCCAAGCAACGGTACGCCATTATGATAAGTGATAGACCAAGGCTTCGACCGGAGCTCATCATCAGCCGGATTGACGAGGCTGGACCTCCCTCCTATGTGATCAAAGACCCCCTCACCAACAACTATTTCCGCTGTGGTGAGTATGAATATTTCATCGCCAGGCAGTTGGATGGGAGGACCCCCTTATGGGAGGTGCAGCTAAAGTTCAACCGGGAGTTCTCCACCCCCATGCCTATCTCCTCGCTGGAGGAGTTCATCAGCCAGTTACAGTCGCTCGGCTTTATCGAGGAGGAAGCTCCTGAAAGCCGACCGCTGCTGGAGAAAATAGCCAGGGAAAGGAGGCGCCCCCTGCTGCAGCGCCTCCTCTTCATCAAGCTGAAGGCGATCAATCCCGACCGCTTTCTCACCTGGTTGGAGGGGAATGTCCGCTTCATCTTCACTCCCTATTTCGTTACCTTCAGCCTGTTGCTGATGCTGGGAGGGGCGGGCGTGTTCATAGCCAATGGGGGAGAAATCTGGCAGGAAATGCGTCAGCTTTACCATCTGCGAAACCTTCTCCAGTTCTGGTTGGTTATATTCCTCCTTATCAGCCTCCACGAACTCGCCCACGGGATGACCTGCAAACATTTCGGAGGGGAAGTGAACGATATGGGGTTCCTTCTCCTTTACTTTCAGCCCTGTTTCTATTGCAATGTCAGCGATGCCTGGCTCTTCAGGGAGAGACGCCAGAGGATGTGGGTCTCCTTCGCCGGAATATTCTTCGACCTTGTTCTTTTCTCATCCGCAACCATTCTATGGCGGATTTCAGCCCAGGAGACCTGGGTAAATCACCTCTGTCTGGTGGTCATGGTGGTAGCCGGGGTGGGGGTGCTCTTCAATCTTAATCCGCTCATTAAGCTGGATGGCTACTACCTGTTGAGCGACTACCTCTTGCGCCCCAACCTCCGCCAGCGAGCCTTCGGGTATCTCCGCTCGCTCATCAGCCCTCACAGGGAGGAAGTGGATAACAGGGATAAAAGAATATATCTGAGCTACGGGTTGCTGGGCGGGTCTTACTCGGTTGCCCTTATAGGATATCTGACGTTTAAAGGGGGAAAGTTTTTCATTGACAGATTCCACGGGGCAGGCTTGATTTTATTTTTAATCTTGCTTCTGTTAGCTTTTCAGGATATTCTAAGGGAGGGAGTTGCTAAGCTGCTTCCCCGTCCTGAGAGGAAAACAAAAAGCCCCATGAAAAGAGGAAAAAAGCTGGTAGTCATCCTTATCATTCTCATAGGGGGAGGACTGCTGCTCGGTCTGGTGAAAATGGAGCTCAGGATCTCCAGCGAAAGCCAGCTCATACCGGTGGAGCGGGCCATTATCCGAGCTGAGGTGGAGGGAATTCTCGACCAGATACTGGTAAAGGAAGGGGATAGAGTCCAGCAAGGTGATGTTGTGGCCGCCATTTCACCTCGCGAGTATGAGATGGAGATAAAAAGAAACCAGGCTGAGCTGGCTGAAAAGAGAGCCAACCTCCGATTGCTCGAAAGGGGTCCCCGCCCCGAAGAAATCGACCAGATGAGGAAGAGAGTAGAGAAAGCCCGCACACAGGTCGAATTCGCTACCAAGGAAGTGGTAAGGGTGGGAAAACTCTACCAGGAAGAGCTGGTGTCCGATAAGCAGATGGAAGAGGCGCAGCAGAATTTAACCCTTTACAGCAAGGAGTTGGAGGAGGCTCAGGCTGACCTCAACCTTCTTTTAGCGGGCTATCGAAAGGAGAGGATAGAGGCTGCCCAGGCGGAAATCGAGCAACTGCAGGCATCCTTAGATTACCTTTTTAAGAAACGGCAGCTGACCGAGGTGGTCTCCCCTATATCGGGGGTGGTCACCACTCGATTAGTGGAAGAGAGGGTCAAGGAGTATCTGGAAGAAGGGGGCGAGATCTGTCGGGTAGAGAACTACTATACTGTGCGGCTGGAGATATTCGTTCCCGAGAAGGAGATCGCCGATGTGAAAGCGCGGAGCAAAATAAAGTTCAAATGCCGCAGCTTCCCCGCCAGGAGCTTCTATGGAACAGTAAGCTCCATCGCCCCGGTTGCCGCCAAAGGGGAAAGGTCTCAGGTAGTAAGGGTCATCAGCCAGATATCGAACCCGACCTTGGAGCTAAAGCCCGGGATGACCGGAAATGCAAAAATATATTGCGGCAAGCGGCGGTTGATATTTATCCTCACCCGTCGCATTGTAAGGTTTCTCCGGACAGAGCTATGGTGGTGAGCATAAAAAAGGACCACTCCTTCAGAGGAGTGGTCCTTCCGTAATATGCTTATGAGCAATAGATGAAATCGAACAGGAGCCTGATGTATTTAAAGTAGAGAATTAACCCATGGCTATGGCTGCACGGGTGGGAGCAATTCTTTTCTCCAGACGCTCCACATTAAGCTTTACCACTTTTTTTGTGCTTTTCTTTGCCATTCTTTTTCACCCCTTTTCTCTTTGGAAAGAGAATTAACCCATGGCTATAGCTGCACGAGTGGGAGCAATTCTTTTCTCCAAACGTTCCACATTAAGCTTTACCACTTTTTTTGTGCTTTTCTTTGCCATTCTTTTTTCCCCTTTCTCTTTAAAGAGAATTAACCCATGGCTATGGCTGCACGGGTGGGAGCAATTCTTTTCTCCAGACGTTCCACATTAAGCTTTACCACTTTTTTTGTGCTTTTCTTTGCCATTGTTTTTCACCCCCTTCCTCTTTGAAAAGAGAATTAACCCATGGCTATGGCTGCACGGGTAGGAGCAATTCTTTTCTCCAGACGCTCCACATTGAGCTTTACCACTTTTTTTGTGCTCTTTTTTGCCATTGTTTTTCACCCCCTTCCTCTTTAGGTTTTTCTTGGCTTAAGGGGTAAGATATTTTCTACATTAGCTGTCGGAATCTGGTATGTCATATTAGCATAAACAAAATACTTACCTTAGCTGCAAATCATCAGGTAAAATGAAGGTGCTTTTTTAACAGCACAGGAAACAAAGCATTCATCTCCTTTTGCTCGCCCCTCAAAGCTCTTCTCTAATTTTAAAAGACCATATCATATCATTTCGCCCTTGTCAAGCTTTTTATGAAAGGTTGGGCGGCTCTGCTAATTTGGAACGCCCACAAAGCCACCATGCCAGAGGCATAGAGCGTCATTTAAATTACAAGATTAAAAAGTGAAAAATTATCTTTCAATTTACTCTTGATTTTTTAGATAACTATGATAAAATAATTGCTTATTTAAGAAAGCCTTCTCATAAAGGGTTGATTAAAGGGCTTATGAATGGACACAGCATCCCACTTTTAGCGGAAAGGGCAATGTGGCATTATTTATATAATGGAGGGTATTGGTATGAGACTTAAGATTTCAAGTGAGTGTATCCTCGGCAACTTTGCCCGCCGAGTCGAGAAGTTAAGCGGTCAGCGGCTCCTCACTTGCTATCAGTGTGGGAACTGCTCAGCCAGTTGTCCCATGGGTTTTGCTATGGAGGTTCTGCCCCATCAGATAGTGAGATTGGTCCATCTGGGCCAGGTGGAGAAGGCCTTGAAGGCAAATACCATCTGGATGTGCGCCTCGTGCATCACCTGTACCGTGAGCTGCCCCCGGGGAGTGGATATTGCCCGGATACTGGAGGCGATAAGATTTCTGGTCCTGAAAGAGAGGAAGGTAGCTGACATCTATGGCCCCGCGCAGGCACCAGAAGAGATGCTTCAGAAGGCGCCCTTAGAGGGTTTAACTGGTATCTTTCGCAAATTTAGTGTGTAGCGAGACGAGAAGGAGAGAGAGATGAAGATACCATATTATCCAGGCTGCACCATGGTGGAAAGGGCTAAGCATTATAATGCCTCTGGTCTGGCTTCTGCCAAAGCCTTGGGCATTGAGCTGGAAGAACTCCCCAAGTGGACCTGCTGCGGAGCTACCTTCCCCCTCACCCTGGACAGGATAGCAGGACTGACATCCCCCGCTCGGGTGCTGGTGCGCACAAGGATGGAGAAAGCCGAGGAGTTGGTAACCCTATGTCCCTTCTGCTATAATACCCTGAAGAGAGTCAACTTCGCCCTCAAGAACAACCCGGAGGAAAGAAGGCGCATTAATGCCTATCTCAAGGACGACTTCGAGAGAGAAGGGTCCACCTACGAGAACTATACCGGAGAAGAGGTAAAAGTCCTCCACTTCCTGGAGGTAATACGGGATAGGATAGGGTTTGACAATCTTAAAGACCACATTAAAACAGACTTAAAGGGGCTTAAGGTCGCATCTTACTATGGCTGCATGCTTCTGCGACCAGAGAAAGAGCTGAACTTTGACGATACCGATAACCCTTCCATAATGGACGAGCTGTTCGCCGCCTTGGGATGTGAGATTATTGATTTTCCTCATAAAGTGGAGTGCTGTGGTTCATATATCTCGCTGAACTCCCCGGAAGCAGCCTTGCAGAGCTCTTACGACATTATTCTCTCAGCCCAGCGCTTTGGGGCGGATGCCATTGCGGTCACCTGTTCCCTGTGTGCCTTCAACCTTGACGAGCGGCAGGGAGCTATGATGGAGAAGTTCGGTCCCACTCCCCCCATGCCCATCCTTTACTTTAGCCAGTTGCTGGCTTTGGCCCTGGGTGTTCCCCAGGAGGAGTGCGGATTCCAACTGCACGCAGTAGATCCGCGCCCCCTGCTGGAGAGCTATGAGCTTATAACAGCGGAGGCTAAATAATGAAGAGAATAGGAGTATTCGTCTGCCACTGCGGCATTAATATTGCCGGGGTAATAGACTCCAAGAGGGTTGTCGAAGAGATTAAAAAATATCCGGGAGTCGCCTATGCCACCGATTATGTCTATATGTGCTCCGATCCGGGGCAAAACCTCATCAAGGAGAAAATCAAAGAAGAGAAGCTCGACGCCGCTATAGTGGCTGCCTGTTCGCCGTCGCTTCACGAGCAGACCTTCAGAAAGACAGTGGCTTTGGCAGGTCTGAACCCCTATCAGATGGAGAGCGCCAACATCAGGGAACAGGTGAGCTGGGTGCATCAGGATAAAGAGGTGGCTACCAATAAGGCAATCCGAATCATAAGAAGCCTGGTAGAGAAGATTCGCCTCAATGAGGACCTCACGCCCTTTGGTATTCCTGTTACCCGAAGGGCGATGGTCATTGGTGGAGGCATAAGCGGCATTCAGGCTGCCCTCGATATAGCCAACAGCGGCTATGAGGTCGTCCTGGTGGAAAAGGAGCCCTCCATCGGTGGTCATATGATTCAGCTTTCGGAGACCTACCCCACCCTTGATTGCTCCCAGTGCATTATGACCCCCAGAATGGTGGAGCTCAATCAGCATCCCAAAATAGAGCTGTTAGCTTACAGTGAGGTGGAGGATGTATCCGGCTATATAGGGAACTTCAAGGTCAAGGTGCGCAAAAAGGCGAGGTATGTAGACCTTGATAAATGCACCGCCTGCACTGATTGTGATAAAGTGTGCCCAATAGAGGTCGCCAGCGATTTCGACCGCGGTCTCGCCAACCGAAAAGCTACTTACCGCCCCTTCCCCCAGGCGATACCCAACGCCTTCGTCATCGAGAAGACCGAGCCCGCCCCCTGCAAGATTGCCTGCCCCATCCACCAGGATGTCCCCGGCTACATG
>JAOUOQ010000246.1 GCA_029880275.1 Candidatus Aminicenantota bacterium
TTCGTCAGAGGGACACCGCCCTGAGTGGAGGAGAGAGTGGTAATGATTACTGGTTTATCCCGCTGAGGGAGGTACAGCTGCTCACCTCGGTGGTTGTGGGTGAGGGTGCGGGAGCCTCCCCGGTGGAGAGCAAGGCCATGGTGGAGCTGGGCCAGGGAGCTGAGCAGAGGTGGTCGGTGATGGCGGAGATGGTGGAGCGTGATCTGAGGTGGTGGCGAGCCCGGGGGAGCTATCGCTGGAAGGCGGCGGAGCGGCATGAGGTAGAATTTGGTCTGAGCTATCGGGACCACTATATGAGCAGTGGTGAGGGAGAGGAGCTGAGCTGGTGGGGGAGCCTGTTTGCCCGGGAGAGCTGGCAGGTGGAGGAGCCTCTGATGGTGAATGTGGGGGTGAGGTATGACCGTTACGGCTACTGGGAGGGCGAGGGCTTTGTGAGCCCCCAGGTGGAGGTGAGCTACCAGCCAGTATCCAGGGCGAGGATGACCGGTTCGGTGTCCTACCGGGCGCGGGGCATCGGCAGTGGAGCGCTGGAGGTGAGGGAGAGTCAGTTAATGGGGAGGATGCGGGCGGTGGAGCGAGCCCTTTGCTACCGGGTGGGTGTGGAGTATGGCGAGGGGAGCAGCTATCGGATGGGGATTGCTGCCTACTGGGATGAGATTGAGGACCATCTGTTGAACCTCTACCTTCCCTCCGACCTTCGGGGTAGGGTGCTGGTATGGAATGCGGGGGATGCTCTGCTGAGAGGGTTTGAGGTGGGGTTGAGCACGCGTTTGAGCCCCTTTTTGCAGGGGAGTCTGGCTTACAGCTACGGAGAGGCGCTTCCCCTTTCCCGGGGGGAGTTCCTTCTGCCCAGGGTGGCATATCAGGGGGAGGTGCTGAGCTATGGTCAGGCCCATGACCTTACCACCACCCTTCAGGCGTTGATAGAGCCCATCGGGACCCGGCTGCTGGCTACCTATCGCATGCAGCTGGGTCATGTAAAGGGGAGCAGTGAGCTGAGGCGGCTGGGGAGCCTTTCTTCGTTTGACCTGCAGGTGCGCAAAGGGTTCTCCCTGCCCTGGGAAGGGGATGCCCGGGGGGAGTTCTACCTGCTGTTGAAAAACCTCCTCGACGACCGGGCAGTTAGCTTCTTCAACCTCAGGGAGCTTAACCCCCTCGGATTTCCACGGAAGATATCCACCGGGCTATTTTTCATCTTTTAGGTCTGTGAGTTAGGAAGAGAATCAGGATATGAAGCTGAGAAAAGATTACAAAAAGACCCTGTTGGTAGCGGTGAGCCTCCTTATACTATTGATGGGAGGTATGAGCCTATTTTATCGGGCTCGCTACCAAGAACCCTACGATGGGGTCAACTGGGAGATAGCGGATAACGGCTTTATACTCCTTAAGCCCGAAGAAGGAAGCCCCAGTGCAGAAGCGGGGATTGAACCGGAAGACACTCTGCTGAAGATTGATGGGCGGAAGACATTTCCCAATCGGTTAATAAGAGAGGTGCACTGGCTGGTCTCCAGCCCCGGACGGGTGAGCACTATTATAACTAAAGATGGAAAAGTAATTGATAGCTTGAGCGAGGAGATTAACCCCGTTACTGAGCTTAATAAAGCCCTCTATAATATCGGTATAGGAGGCGAGATACGCTATACCATCCTGCGAGAAGGGAAGATGCTGGAGAGCACCCTTCGTGTTCAGGGTGTACCTTTGCCCAATAACGATACTTACTATTATCTCTGTTTTGTCGGCTTCTGCTTCTTCCTGGTAGGGCTCTCAGTGCTTTATAAAAAGAGGCTGGTCCCTGCCTCTCATCATTTCTACTGGCTTTGTATCTGCTTCTTTGTGCTATTTACATTCTCCCCCACTGTCCTAAACGCTCCCTTGAAGAGAGCTGTTTTCTGGGGGGATGAGATTGCCCGAGTGATGCTGCCGGCTATTTTTCTCCATTTCTTCCTTGTATTTCCTCGCCGAAAGAGGTTTGTGGAGAAAAGGAAGTTAAACTGGATTTTGTATATTCCGGGGGCTGTTTTCATTCTGCTGAATGCCCTTTTCTTAAACTATCTAAGGATCTTTCCCTCAGCTCGGGGCGAGCTTATCAGGAATTACAATCAGCAATTTGCCCTGTTAAGCAAGACCGAGTTGGCGTATCTGGGGCTTTTTATGGGAGCAGGGATTATTGCTCTGCTTCACAGCTACCGCTACGAACGGAGCTTTGTCGCCCGGCAGCAGATAAGGTGGGTATTATGGGGTACCGGGTTGGGAATCCTCCCCGTGGTGGCAGTATATATCCCCTTTTATCTGTTAGGCGCTGCTAATCCCTTGCTGACATTATTCGCTATCATCCCCCTCCTTCTGATTCCTATATCCCTTTCTTACGCTATAGCCAAATACAGGCTGATGGATGTGGAGGTCATCATCAAACGAGCTATGGTGGCAGGGCTGGCTATTTTAGCTATTCTGGGGATTTATCTGCTGATAATCCGTCTGGCCAACCTCCTGATACCTGCCGAGCTAAGCCCGGAGCTCCTCTCCGCGGTGATGCTGCTGGCCACCTTGCTGGTGGCAGTTATCTTCTCACCCTTGCGGAAAAAGATACAGGGCTATTTAGATAAATTGATGTATCGGAGCCGATACGATATAAGGAGCACTATTCAAGAATTCAACCGGGAGCTGAGCTCCATTATCAAACTTCCTACCCTGATGGAGAGGATAACCCAGCATGTTTCCGCCATGCTCCAGATGGAAGATATAGGTATATTCCTGTGGGATGAGAAGAAAAAGACATATAAGCTGTCCAAATCCTTAAGTGAAATAGGAAAAAAGCAGCCTCTCTACATGAGTGATGTGCTTTCTGCTTTTCTCCCCTCAGCACTAAAAGATAAGGATTACCTCGTTTTATCCGATATTGCAGGGGTGGAAGAAGAGTTCATCCACGACCAAGAGCTTCTGAGCAGCCTGAAGGTTACTTATCTGATCCCCTTTGTGAGCAAAGGGGAAATAAAAGGGTTGCTGAGCCTGGGAAGAAAAAAAGACGGGAGTTGGCTGAGC
>JAOUOQ010000247.1 GCA_029880275.1 Candidatus Aminicenantota bacterium
TGGCTCCTCTCTGAGGGTGATTACCGGACAGAGGGAGAAACGGACCACCTTCTCGGCAGTGCTCCCGAGGAAGAAGCGGGTTATTGCAGAGCGCCCATGAGTCCCCATCACAATCAAGTCTATGTCCTTATCTTCAGCATACTGAAGAATCTCCTCAGCGGGAGAGAATCCACGGACCACCACATTTTTGGTTTTCAGCTTCTTCCAATCGCGGCATAGGCGGTCGAATTCTTTATGAGAGGCTTTCTCAATTGTCTTGTAGCAATCGGTCATATCGGGAAACCGATAATCGGGGTTATTGGGGTCATCCTGGAACATAACTATAGCGTGGAACATCGTCAACTCAGCATTATACTTTTCGGCCAGGATTACCGAGTACTTAAAGGCGTGATTGGCACACTCGGAAAAATCGGTAGCGAACAAAATCTTTTTAATGGGGAGCATGGTTTCCTCCTTTCAAAACTGAGGGAGCTCTTCCTTTCAACCCCCTACTATTTTAGAATAGATCACACAAATTTGCTATCTCTAAACTTTAGCCCGGCATAAAAAACTCAAAAAGCTCGCCGGATCCACCCACCCCCAATCACCTCTTCTCCTTGGTAGAAGACCACCGCCTGCCCCGGAGTTATAGCCCGCTGTGGCTGCTCAAATTCCACTACCACTCCCCTGCCCTTCCGGGGAGTTACCAGAGCTGGTGCACCCTTATGCTTATAGCGGATTTTGGCAGTCACTTCTACCGGCTTATCCAAGGAATCAATGGAGAGCCAGTTGATATTATCTGCTATGAGTTTTGAACAGTATAGCTTCTCGTTAGGACCAGCAACAATGAGATTATTCTGAGGGTCAATGGCAATCACATACAGGGGATGAGGAGCGGCAATTCCCATTCCTCTTCTCTGCCCAATGGTGTAATGGTGAATCCCCTTATGCTTTCCAATGCTATTACCATTACTGTCTATAATAAGCCCTGCTCCTGTGGATAATTTATCTAGAGTGTTATCTATGAAGGTGGCGTAATGAGAGTTGGAGACGAAGCAGACCTCCTGGCTTTCCTCCTTGAGGGCGACTGGTAGTCCCCTTGTCTCAGCCATCTGTCGAACCCGGGCTTTGGTAAGTAAGCCTATAGGCAGGGTGAGGTAGCGGATCTGCTGCTGGGTGAGGTTGAACAGGAAGTAGGACTGGTCTTTTGCAGAATCAATACTTTTTTTCAAGATATACCTGTCTCTCGAGCGGTCATACTCTACTCGGGCATAATGTCCTGTGGCTAATTTATGGCACCCTGCTAACAGTGACCGTTGCAGGAGAAGGTTAAACTTCAGTCTGCTGTTGCACCAGATACAAGGATTGGGAGTCCTTCCCCGGAGATACTCCCTTATAAAGTAATCTACAACCTCCCTTCTGAATTCCTCTTCCAGGTTTATCACATAATAAGGTATGCCCAGCCTATCTGCTATCAGGCGAGCATCAGCCAGGTTGCCAAAAGAGCAGCACAGTCTTTTTTCAGAGGGGGAGGCTCCCTTCTCGTGCCAGAGCTGAAGCGAAAAGCCCACCACCTCGTTCCCCTGCTCTTTGAGCAGGGCAGCGGCAAGGGAACTATCGACTCCTCCGCTCATAGCGACGGCAATTTTTTGCTTCATTGCGGGCATATTTAGATATTTATCCTCTTCTTATACAAAGGTGAGAGTTTCCGTACATTTCTAAAACTCTCTGAGGTGGTTCTGGCGGTGGAATAGCTATTTATAAATATTCTTTTTTTCATAGCTTCCGCCCCTTAGAAAATCTTAATCCATTTTTATATCAAAAGCTAACATAAGGCATGTGGTTTGTCAATATTAAAGCTATATGAACGGGGCAGGATCATAAGGATACAAGAATTTCTTTTGAAGGAGGCTTGCTTTAATCTAATAAGAAAGGCTGAGGGGCACCTCACATTTTATATTTGCTGATGTCTTCTGCTTTAAGCTTTTCGAACCATTTTTTAATCTTCTCGGCATCCGGGGATTCTTCTGCCAGCTCGGGGCTTTTAGCCTGTTCAATGACCGATTGTTCTACAAAAATTGGCGAACTGGTCCGCAGAGCAAGGGCAATGGCATCGCTGGGTCGCGAGTCAATGGTTACTTCTCGGCCATTGACATTAAGGAAGATGAGGGCGTAGTAGGTGTTGTTCTTAAGCTCGGTAATGGCTATTTTATCAACCTTAGCGTTCATTTTGGTGAGGATGTTTTTCAATAGGTCGTGAGTCATGGGGCGTGGGGTGGTAATTTTCTCAATCTGCAAGGCAATGGCATTGGCTTCAAAGACCCCTACCCATATGGGAAGGACATTCTTGCCCTCGACATCCTTGAGGATAATCATTGGCATATTGTTAATGGGGTCTATCATCAAACCTTTAATCCTCATCTCAATCAACATTGATCAACTCCCTTCTTTCTTTTAATTTAAATATATACTACATTTTGTCGATTGTCAAGGTATTTACCCTGGCGAGGATTTTACTCCCCTTTCTGCCGAAGCTGGACATCGGGGCGCAGGCTAATTTTAGATGGGCGGAAAAGTGGGCCGAAGAGGGTCTAAGAAATAAGAAGTTGGATAAGCGGCAGGTCTATTATTCTTCGTGCATACTTATCCCGCAATTGCCTTTTTTCTTTGGCTTCCTCACCTGGAAAAATATATAAAAAATGCTCGTAGTCAAGAATTATGTAATCCTAACTTGCCTAAGTGCGGAGGCTAAAAACGCCACAGATAGCTGGCTTTGAAAAAGAGGCTGCGTCTCATATTGAGCATATTACCTGACCCGTATACCCACTTATTTTGCTGCCAGTCCCTCTTTTCATAGATGGAACCATATCCCAGATGGATAACCGTCCCGGGAATAAAGGTAAACGAGCCCAGCAGGTCTGTGAGGAGCTTATGCTGGTAGCTGTTGTATTGGAAGATGACTCTGGCGAATAAATATTTATTAAATTGATAGGTGGTGCGGGTATTGAATATATTGACTTCATAAATCTTCTGGTCATCTGAGGAGCGATACAAATCGG
>JAOUOQ010000248.1 GCA_029880275.1 Candidatus Aminicenantota bacterium
GCGATGGCGGCAAAAACTCCAAGAGCAGTGGCTACCCCTTTCCCCCCTCGGAATTTTAAAAATACAGAATAATTATGCCCCAAGATGACGAGTACTCCGGCGAAGGCTCCCCAGGCCGGGTCCCCAATTAATCTCTGTGTAAGCACTACTGCCAGTATACCCTTTCCGCCATCAAGCAGGAAGGTCCCTACCCATCCTTTTTTGCCGAGAAATCGCCCCACATTTGTCGCCCCAATGTTGCCGCTCCCCAGAGTGCGAATGTCGCCTCCACGGAACAGCTTGAAGATGACATAACCGAAAGGGATGGAGCCCAGCACATAGGAAATCACCAATAAAGAAACCTTTAGCGCCATTTTTCCAATCCTGTTCTTACCTTATCGTTTAGCAAGAAGCACTTCCCTCAGCATCTCCAGCGCCTTCTGGGCACTCTGAAATTTGACCTTCTTTCTGGAGCCGAGAAGGATAAACTTCTCAACTCTGGTGCCTGCTTCTGAGGCCACCCCTATATAAACCAGCCCCACCGGCTTATCAGGAGTGCCACCTGTTGGACCGGCTATGCCGGTGATGCCAATTCCATAATCTGTCTGGCTGAGCCTTCTCACGCCCTCAGCCATCGCTTTTGCCACCTCGGGGCTGACTGCGCCGTGGCTTTCTATCAACTCCTGAGGGACATCCAACTCTTCTATCTTAGCAACATTACTGTAAGCTACAATTCCGCGGTTGAAATAATCGGAGCTTCCCGAGATATCGGTTATTCGACTCCCCAACAACCCTCCGGTGCAGGATTCAGCCACTGCCAGGGTTGCCCCCTTCTCCCTCAGCAGCTCCCCGACAACACCCTCTAAGGTTACCTCCCCCTTGCCCAGGAGGTGAGAGCCCAACTTCTGGCGGAGAAGGGCTTCGTATTGGTCAAATATTCTCTCCGCCTCCGCTTTATCTCTCCCTATGACTTTCAAACGAATCTCTATCTCCCCCCATCCTGCCAGCAGACTAATGTTCCCTTTCAGCTCTGCCATTTCTTCCTTGAGGAGCTGGTCGACTTCAGACTCGTTCAGCCCCACCACTTTGAAGACCCTCCTGTCTAAAATCTGGGACTCCTTCACTATTTCCCTTAGCCGGAGAAGTACTGAATTGTGGAAGACATATTCCATCTCATGGGGAACTCCGGGAAGGAGGATGACATTTTTCTGATTTTCCGTAATCCACACCCCTGGAGCAGTCCCGACAGGATTTTTGAGCACTAGAGACCCCTGGGGTATCGTAGCTTGCTGTTGAAAATGGGGAGGAAAGGGCTTTCCTCGACGGGCGAATCTATCCTTGAGATAGTCCAGAACCTCCTCATCAAGGGTCATCTGCCGTCCGATAGCCCGGCAAAGGGCTTGTTTGGTTACATCGTCTGCGGTGGGTCCAATGCCTCCGGTGGCTATGATCAACTCCGAGCGACGGAGGGCGGACTTGAAAGTATCCACAAGTATCTCCTTAGTATCCCCCACGGTGGTTTTCAGCTGAACCTCAAGTCCCAGACGGTTTAACTCCCGGGTGAGATAGAGGGAATTGGTATCTACCCCCTCAGGGGCTAACATTTCGGAGCCTATTGATATAATCTCCACCCTCATCAGGGGAAAAACCTCATAATTATGCGAAGAATAATGTTGGCATATACCGCAGCCACAAAATCATCTGCCACGACACCCACTCCCCTTTTTAGAGCCTCAGCTCTTCCCACAGGGAAGGGCTTGGTAATATCCATCAGTCGGAAAATGAGGAGACCCCCCATGATGTTTTTCCAGCCCAGAGGAATGAATACCATAGTCGCCAAAAAGCCGACCACTTCATCTATCACTATCTGCGAAGGGTCCTGACAGCATAACATGCCCTCCGCTTTATAGGAAACAAATACCGCTATTACTAATAAAATTAACACTATTATACAATAAACCAGAGGGGAAGCAAAGAGGGCGATGAGAAGCAACAAGGGGATAGCAGTTACAGAGCCGATAGTCCCCGGCGCTATGGGGGAGTAGCCAACATAAAACCAGGTGGCAATCAGGAAAATTAGATGTTCCTTCAGGGTTCGGGGATGAGACCTTAAGGAGCCTCTATTCTGTTCTTTCATAGGAACCTCAATCACCTCCTCTGGTATATGAACTGGACAGATGAAAAATCCTTGCTGCCTGACTCTCTCTGTATGCGGATGTCTACCGGTAGCGGACTAATTTACTACTCTAAGGAGCATATCCTGCCTACGAGGTCGTAGGGATAACCTTCCTCAATCCTCACCGGGACAAACTCGCCGGGGTGGCTCTCCCCCTCGGATATGAACACCACCCCATCCACCTCTGGAGCCTGAATGGAAAGCCTTCCCCAATAGGGGTAAGAGTCCCCCTCCCTTTCGCCATCAATCAGAACCTCCCGCACATTCCCGACCATAGCCTTGTTTTTCTTGAGGGATATCGATGCCTGAAGCTCCATCAGCCTCCTCTTAAAATCTTCCTTTACTTTCTGAGGAATGGCGTCGCCATAGCGGTAAGCCCTGGTCCCCTTTTCCCGACAGTAGGTAAAGACACCCAGATGGTCAAACTCCATCTCACGACAGAAATCACAGAGAAGCCCGAACTTTTCTTCGCTATCGGAGGGGAAGCCAACCATGAAGGTAGTTCGCAGAGCGATATCAGGGACTACCTTTCTAATGCGGGTTATGAGAGCAGTGAAGGAATCCCTATCCCCTTTACGCCCCATCAACCGCAGGAGTTCCTTGTCCACATGCTGAAGAGGTATATCAAGGTAAGAACAGACCTTTTCCTCCTCAGCTATAACTGCTAATAGCTGGTCGTCAACCCTCTCGGGATGGCAGTAGAGGAGCCTGAGCCACTTTAAATCGCTTATTCGCACTAACCTTTTTAGAAGTTTTACCAGCGCTCCCTTCACGCCGCGGTCGAATCCAAAGAAGGTGGTATCCTGAGCAACCAGATTGACCTCTCTCACCCCCCGGGATACTAATCCCTCCACCTCGGCTACCACCGAGTCCAGCTCTCG
>JAOUOQ010000041.1 GCA_029880275.1 Candidatus Aminicenantota bacterium
CTTGAGCGCTTTGCTTTTTGTTTTAATGGGCTTAGTTGTCGCACCTTTCTGGATGGTCAGGTATTACCGAGAGGTGCTGGGGATTTTCTCCCTTAGAGGTATCTTAGCCAGCTTTCATCGAAAATTATTGATAATATTCATAGTAATCTCTATTGTTCCCATGGTTTTCCTCTCTATCTCCATCAGAAATTATCTCTCCGAGAGGCTGAGAGACCAGATCAGGTCTCAGGGGATAGCCTCAGGGGAGGTAGCTAAGAGGGTGGTTGAAGATTACCTCTACCGCCAGGAAGCAGAGGGCACACCCCCGAGGGCTTCCCTGGATGATGAGTTGGCGCTGAGGGTGAGCGGCTGGATAAATCGGGATATCAATATATTTCTGAACGGCACTCTGGTAGCCACTAACCGCAGAGAGCTGTTTTCTTCGGGTTTATTGCCCCTTCGGGTAGAGGGGAGCACTTATCATCGGGTCCAGCTGCACCAGATGCCTTATTTTGCCACGCAGGAGTCTCTGGGGGATTTCCGCTATACCGTGGTAAGTGTTCCGGTGGATGTAGAGGGGGAGGGGACAAGCGGCATTCTTTCTATACCCCTTATGCTGGAGCAGAGACAGATTGAGCTTGAGATTGCCGATATAAACAATGTGATACTGATTTCCACTATCGTCCTCATCATCCTCTCATCACTGTTCAGCTACTCGGTTGCCAGGAAGATTTCCGAGCCTATTAAGAGGTTGACCAAGGGAACTGCCCAGGTCTCCCGGGGGGATTTCGAACTCACCATTACTACTACCTCGAAGGACGAGATCAGAGAGCTGGTGGAATCCTTCAATAAGATGACCAGAGACCTCAAAAGGCAGCGCCTGGAGCTCCAGCAGGGAAAGGATTACATAGAGAAGATTCTTCTCAACGCAACTACCGGGGTTATCTCTCTGGATAAAGAAGGGATTATCACTACCATTAATCCTGCTGCTATTGCCATCTTAGGCATAAAAAGTGGGGACCTCATCGGACAGCCTTTCTCCCAGGTTGTTTCCGGCGAACCCGGTCTTTCCCCCCTGATGGAGTCCTATCAATTATATACAAAGCACCCTCGAGGGGAGCTGACGAGGGAGGTGAAGTTCCTTCGTAAAGTAGAGGAGCTTAACGCCCGCCTGAAGTTCATACCTTTAAGGTCACCTGCAGGTGAGATAGGGGGAGCTATTATTCTGGTGGAGGATATCACCGAGGTCATAAAGTCCAATCGATTGGCAGCCTGGGCTGAGATGGCCAGGATGGTCGCCCACGAAATCAAGAACCCACTGACCCCCATTCAACTCTCAATCGAGCATCTCCAGCGCATAGTGGAAGACCAGCCTTCAAACTACAAGGAGATATTCCACAGCTGTATTGAAACCATAATGAAGCAGATACAAACCCTCCGCCTGCTTTCTACCGAGTTCTCCATCTACGGGAGGATTCCCAAGCTGAGGCTGACTGCCGTAAACCTGAGGGAGCTAATAAATGAGATAATAAGCTCTTATAAGTCAGCCATATCCACTGCTATAGATATAGCCATAGATGTTCCCCCAGACCTCCCACCCATCAAGGCGGATAAGGAACTCTTTAAGCGAGCCCTGATAAATATAATAGAGAACTCCCTTCAGGCAATGCCCCGGGGGGGTACGCTCTCCATCAGTGCCGGTCTCAGTATGCCTCGGAGGGGGAAGAAGATGATGAGAATTGAGGTGAGAGACACAGGACTGGGGATTGACAGGGAAGCAATGGGTCGCTTATTCGAGCCTTACTTCTCAACCAAGGATTCCGGGGTCGGTCTGGGATTGGCCATCACCAAAAAAGCCATCGACGACCACAAGGGAGAAATTAAAATCCGCAGCCGCAAGGGGAAGGGAACCACGGTAACCATTCTTATACCGCTGGCAGAAGACTGAGGGAGTGGCTTTTTTAAGAGAGGTATATTCAGGTGCTCCTCTCCTTTGAAGAGGAGACGAGGAGTTCCGCTATTCTCACCGCATTGAGCGCACACCCCCGCCGAAGGTTATCGGTAACCATCCAAAGCCAGTAGCCCCGGTCTATCTGCTTATCACGGCGCACTCTTCCGAGGTTTATGATGTCGGAGCCGGCACTCTCCACCGGAGTGGGAGAGAGCGGGTCCTGGCAGAGAGCAGCGGAGGTTTTCAGCTGGCTCTCCACCTCCTCGGCAGTCGGTTCGGAATTGAGGGCAACAAACATGGATATAGCGTGGGAATGGAAGACAGGAGCTTGTATCATAGAAAGGGTCAGCGGCGGGAACTCCTTGCCCATCACCGCCTTTATCTCGTTGATAAGCTCGGATTCATAATCAATGTACCGCTTGGCATAAGGCTTTTTGACCCTCGGGATGAGGTTGAAGGCGACCTGCTTGGTGAAGATTTTTCCCTCTGCCCTTTTGAAATTCAAGACACTGATGGTCTGATGGAAGAGCTCGTCCAAACCTTCCTCACCGTATTCGGAGACGGGCTGATATATGGTGCACACCGAATACTGAATGCCAAAAGCTCGTTTTAACAAATGGAGGATAGTACATAGAGAGATGGTTATTGGATGGGGATTTCTTATTATCCCCCGGTTTCTGATAATCTTGCCTTCATTAACCCCCATGACCACAATGGGGACATTCTTTCCGGCGAGATGAGCCTGGCTTAGGTCGATAGCGGTAAATCCCTTTTTCTCCGCCCAGGGGAGGAATTTGGCAGTCTCTGCCGGGTCTCCGCAGAAGAAGGCAATGTCCACCCCATCAAAGGAGTCCTCTTCGATTTTCTGCACCAACTTTGGCTCCCCATCAAATTCGGTCAGCTTTCCCCCCTCCCCGACATCCAGCAGCCTCATATTTTTTACCGGGAATCTCTTCTCCACCAGCACCTCTCTCAGCTCTTTCCCTTTGAGGGTGGTGGAGCTTACTATAGCCATGGAATAGCCTGATGAGTTTGCTTTCATGACTGGTGATGCTCCTCAATAATCTTCTCTGTTTGGGGAGAAGTTGCCGGTAATTTTCGCCTTCTCCAAAGGGAGAGCATCTTGGAGAGTAAGCCCGACAAGACAAAAGAGGAGCTCAACGCCAGCAGGACGACCTGGGGGTGAATGAGTACTAACCAGAAGAACAGGGCTATAATTATTATGATAAAGTAGGATTTCCTACTGCGGAAGTCTATATCCTTGAAGCTCCGATAGCGGAGCTTGCTTATCATCAGAAAAGAGACCAGATAGACCAATCCCATTATAAAGATGGAGGCGATTTTATTTTCAATTCGATGGGGATAGTAAAAGACCAGAGTAGCGAGAAATAAGGCAGTGGCAGGGATGGGCAGTCCGACAAAATAGCGGGTATCAACAGGCGATTTCTGAATATTAAACCTCGCCAATCTCATCGCTCCGCAGATGATGAAGATAAGAGAGGTCAGCCAGCCTACTCTTCCTAAATTAGTGAATGCCCAGGAGAAGACCAGCACGCTGGGGGCTACGCCGAAAGATATGATGTCTGCCAGGGAGTCAAATTCCAGACCGAAGGGACTGCAGGAGTGGGTCAACCGGGCAATCCTTCCATCCAGACTGTCCAGAACAAAGGCGATGCCAATGAGCAGAGCGGCTGTGTAGAAATCCCCTTTAAAGGAGGAAATAATGGCGTAGAAACCACAGAAGATGTTCCCAATGGTGAAGGTGCTTGGCAGAATGTATATGCCGCGCCTGAACTTCTTGTCCTTTATCTCTCTTCCTTTTCTTTTCACCTTAGCCTTCCTATTATGGAGCTCCCTGCTTTGACCTTCTGCCTGGGGTGCACTGAAATGGTGACCTCCGGGGGTAGCCACAGGTCGACCCTGGAGCCGAACTTTATCATTCCTATCCTTTCCCCTTTGAGGAGGGAGTCCCCTTCCTTCTTCCATAGAACCGCCCTCCTTGCTAAAATGCCGGCAATTTGATGGAGGGTGATAGAGGTCTCCCGGTTGGAGATGATGATTATATTTCGCTCGTTTGCCCTGGAAGCCTTTTCTTTAAAGGCGGGGTGAAACCTGCCTGGCTGATGATGAACCTTAACTATCTTTCCCCTTATGGGGGCACGATTAATATGAGCATCAAACAGGGAGAGAAATATGCTGACCAGGACCCTCTTTTGTCCTTCCGGGGTGGTTAAGGGGGCTATCTTCATTACCCTTCCGTCCGCTGGGGAAACAACAGCTTTTGCCTCCCCGGGGATGGTCCGTGGGGGGTCGCAAAAAAAGAAGCCCATGCTCCCGGATACGAGCACAAGGATTGCGGCGGGAATGGGAGACCAAAAGATAAATAGAAAAAGGGCCACTATAAGAGGTATCAGGATATAGGGGTAGCCTTCTCTGGCGATTCCTATGGAGATATATTTTCTCCGCTGCATATCCCTAATGGTTTCTCCTTTCGGCTCCATATTTTCTGCCCTAAAAAAGGCTAAAAAAGCATCCCCGCGTCGGGGGTTCCTTGCGCGGCTGAGAAAGCTCAGGACTATGTCGAGGAAGCGAGCTTCTCCTGGTATTCCTTGAGCATCTTCTCCATCTCATCTTTTAATAGTAATTTCTGTTTCTTAAGATTTTTTTCTTTTAAGCGCTCTTTTTCGTTAAGATAAAGTCTGCGGCTGAGCTTTTCTAACCGCTGTTCATAATCCTGATGTTTATGGTAAAGTCTTTTGAATTGCTTATTTTCTTTCATTAATTGCTCCCTGACAGCGTCTAACTTCTTAGCCATAAATAGGCTCTCCTCCTCAGTATTTTTAAATAGGTTTTTTGAAATTTTAACATATTGAACTTTTTCGGGCAAGGGGTAATTAAATGATCCAGGAAGACATGGACCACTGTAAGCCATAGCATGGCTACTTCTCTCCCTTGCCAGTGGTAAACCCTCTGGCCAACTTTTTCAGTTCGGCGTCGGAAGGTCTGATATAGTATGGGGTTAGTTGCCCAGGGGTGACTGTATTTCCTGACGCCAGCTTGCGCTCGGCTATGAGAGCTATAGCTTCCGCCAGAAACAGGTTATCCGGAGCGATAAAAGCTCTGCTTCGTGAAAATTTATTGATGAGCTCCCGGTACGAGATAGCCCCATCGCCATAGAATACGGCATCCCAGCTATCAATCTCCGCCAGAAATCTTTCGGGGGATATAACCAGGTCAGGGCGAAGTCTCTTTATGGTATCGCCTGCTAACTGATATTTTCCGGTATATACCTCTCCTCGTCCGGCATCGATCATAGGATAAACACTTTTATTATAATGCCTGACTTTAAAGGACATCGCTTCCAGCGTGATTACTGGGCAGATTTTCATGCCCCGGGCGGAGGCTAATCCCTTGACGGTGCTTATCCCAATCCGCAATCCGGTAAAAGAACCCGGACCCACGGCTACCCCTATGGTGTCTATCTGGTCCAGGGTTATCCCCAGGTTTGTAAGGAGGAAGTCGATGGATGGCAGGAGCCTCTTGGAGTGGGTGAGGTGGCAGTGTATATTAACCTCACCCTTCAAAGTGTTCTTCTCCACCAGGGCTATACTGCCAGCCATAGTGGAGGTGTCTATAGCGAGAATTTTCATCAGGCTATCCTCTCAGGCGATTACTGGAGGAGCTTGGCGCATACTGTCTCCATTATATCCAGAGCCTTTAAAATCTCTTCACGGTTGACATCTTTATGGGTGACCATCCTTATGGTGATGTGGTCGAAAGGATGACACAGCAACCCCCCTAATCTCAGCTGGTGGGCGAATTCCTGGGCATCGGCTTTCAGCCCTTCAAGCTGAAATATTACGATGTTGGTCTCCACAGTAGTAGGGTCAATGCGCAGCCCCTTAATCCTGGCAATTCCCTCTGCCAGAAGGGCGGCATTTTGATGGTCGATCTTGAGCCGGTCTACCATGGTTTCCAGAGCCACCAGACCGGCAGCCGCTAAAACCCCCACCTGTCTCATCCCACCACCGAGCATCTTTCGAGCTATGCGGGCTCTTTCTATCAGCTCCCTGCTTCCTACCAGCATAGAGCCTACTGGCGCCGACAGCCCCTTGGAGAGACAAAACATAATGGTATCAAAGCCTTTGGTAAGATCGCTCACCTCTCTATTCAGGGCGACTGCCGCGTTGAAGATGCGGGCGCCGTCCAGATGGATGGGAATTCCCTCGGAGCGAGCCAGAGAGGTGATGGCTTCCATTAATTCCAGGGGGTAGATTGTGCCCCCTCCATGATTGTGGGTGTTTTCCAGACATATTAATCCGGTAGGGGAGATATAATAGGCTTTGGGGCGAACAGCTCGCTTGATCTCTTCCGGGTCCATAATTCCACGATGACCTCTGATGGGGCGTGCCAGCACGCCGGAGAAGATGGCCATGCTTGAGAGCTCAAAATTGAAGATGTGTGAGCCCTCCTCTAAGATGACCTCCTGCCCCGGCTGGGTGAGGATGTTGATGGCGACCTCATTTCCCATGGTGCCGGAAGGGATAAAAAGGGCTGCTTCTCGCTTGAAGAGAGCAGCGGCGGTCTCCTGCAATTTGTTGACAGTTGGGTCTTCAAGATAGACATCATCTCCTACCTCCGCATTCATCATCGCTTCTCTCATGGCGGGAGTAGGTCGGGTGACCGTGTCGCTGCGAAGGTCAATGGGCTTCTCTTCCATTTTCATTTTATCAACCTCTTGCAAAATGACATTACGAAGATATAAACTGCTGAAAGACCTCGTTAGAGAGGAGAATTCCTTTTCTGGTCAGACGAAGGAAATCGTCAGAGGTCTCTACCAGAGAGCTCTCTCCTAGGGATTTCAGCTCCTGGTTGTAGCGGTCGAGGATGTTGACACCGTAGCGCTTATAGAATCTGCCGAGCTCTATTCCTGGGAGGTATCGCAGCCCTAAGATAAGGGCGTCCTCAACCCTTCGATGGGGTGTAACTTCTTCCTGGTCTGCTATTGGCCTATTTTGCTGTTCGATTAATTTGATGTATTCTTCCACATCGGATACATTCCAGAACCTGCTGTTTATGGTATATGAGTGAGCAGAAGGACCGAAACCGAGGTAGGGCTTATCCTGCCAGTAGCGGAGATTATGTCGAGCGACCTTGCCAGGGCTGGCGAAATTAGATATCTCGTAGTGCTGATAGCCGAGGTCGGTCAAAAAATCTGCCGCAGTCCAGTAGAGCCTGTCTATAGCTTTCTCATCTGGCAGGTGCTCTGCAAGGGCTGGTAGAGCAGGGTCTTTCAGCTCCAGTAGATAAAAGGATATATGGTCAGGGGATAACTGTGTCAGGGTGTGGAGGCTTTTTAGTAAACTTTTCCTGGTCTGATGCGGGATGCCGCCCATGAGGTCGATGTTCACATTGGTGAAACCGACTTCACGAGCTGAGCGATAACATTGTATCGCCTGCTCGGCAGTGTGGAGTCTTCCCAATAGCTGTAATTCATGGTTATTAAATGATTGCACACCCAAACTCAATCGGTTGCATCCACTTTTTTGGTATGCTATGAGCTTCTGGCGGCTCAAGGACTCAGGATTAGCCTCCAATGTGATTTCGGCTTCCGAAGCGATATGGAAGGCGGAGGAGCATTTATTGAGTATCTGGTCCATCTCTCGAGGTAACAGGAGAGAGGGAGTGCCGCCTCCCAGATAAATGGTCTCAATTTCCATGCTGGTGAGTTGGCTCCGGGAGTAATAATCTATCTCTCGGCAGAGGGCCTCTAAGTAGACCCTCGGAAGCTCTTCCCTCAGAGGGACAGAGTAGAAGTTGCAATACCAGCATTTTTTCCGACAGAAAGGTATGTGGATGTATAAGGATAACTTTTCTTCTCTCTCCTTTGTAGTCATAGGTTTATTGCTGACAGCGAGGGCAAAGGTAGGTGCTCCTTTGCTGCTGTTTTAATCGGCAGATTGGCTCTCCACAGCGATAACAGGGCTCCCCTTCACGCTGATAGACATTCCTCAGCTCCTGGAAAGCACCACTTTCCCCTGCCAGGTCGACATAGTTGGCAATGGAACAGCCCCTGCTTTCTATGGCTAAGTGTAAGATTTTCAATATAGAGCGGTGAAGTCTTCCCACTTCTTCTGGTGAGAGGGTGTGAGCTTTTCTCTGCGGGTGAATCCCGCAGTCAAAGAGCGCCTCGGCGGCGTAGATATTACCCAGCCCTGCTATCTTATGCTGGTCTAAGAGAAGCTCTTTGATCTGGCGGCGGCTTTCCTGCAGTATGCTATATAAGAGCTGAGGGGAAAAATCAGGTGCGAGAGGGTCGGGACCAAGGCTTTTAAGCTCGTGAAAATTGTCCACTAACTCCCCTTTTATAAGCTCTATTTTCCCCAGCTTTCTCATATCATTATAACAGAGAAGCTTATCATTATCCAGCCAAAAGCTTATACGGGTATGGGCTTTGATGAGGGCTGAAGGAGTGCCATAGAGGAGACTTCCGGTCATCCGAAAATGAATGAGCATTGCCAGCTCTCTCCTGTTCATGTGGCAAAGAAGGAATTTTCCGTGCCGGGAGAAGCTGGTAAAAACCGCACCCTTCAACCTGTTCTTGAAGTCTGCCGGGGATATGTGGGGGAGAATTCGGGGGGCAGCAACCTCTACTTTTTTTATCTTTCTTCCCTTGATAAATCGCTCGAGCTGACGGCGGATGGTCTCTACCTCGGGCAATTCAGGCAATTTTCACCTCAATGATGAAGCTTTTTTTCTTGTTTCGACTTGATATATAGCACAAAGCCGGCATCTGGTCAAGAGTAAGGATATAGAGGCTATTGCAGGATGCAGTATTTATTGAGGTTCACCCAATGAAAAAAGGCATTTAGGCGAGCAAGCTCACTCTTATTTTTGCAATTAACTACATAAACCAGCGGTAAGAGATTTTTATCAGGAAGATATTATCTCCCGGAGCAGCGAATACATCGTGGATGTCGCGGCTGAAATTGAAATCCCCTGGGTTCGCATAGCCAGCTCTATCTTGGGTCCAGACGAAATAAAGAGTAGAGCCGGGCAGATACTCCCACCGCAGAACCGCGGTGCCCCGGAGCGATTTTAAGTTAAAATCTGGATTGCGGAAAGAAAAGGCTGCAGCCGGTCCCCATCCATCGGGGTCAACGGTATACATTTCATCGGCGTAGCTGATGGTTGATTGCTCCTGACCAAATATGTCGAAGTCGTAGCTCCTTGACCTGGCCAGTTCTTTGAATCGCTCATAGTCCCCCACACCCAGCAGAATCTGGGTATAAAGCTGAAAGCTCAGCCTGGGGGTGAAGGTCCAGTTTAATCTGATGTCGGTGGAAAAGGTTCTCCGGTCGATGTCAGCAAAGATGTAACGGGTGCCATAGGTATCCACCATCAGAGGGTCTTTGACCCGGGTTACCCATTGGAAAACAGAATGGTCAAAACTATAGCTCGGACCAACTGAAAGACTGATATTACTCCTCGGCTTCCAGCGGAGAGAGACGCTGTTACTCCAGCCGAAGCTTCCGGCAGCGTTTTCAAAATAATTGCTGTTCATTGAGAGCACAACCGGCTTTCGGCTGTCGCTGTAAATGCTCATATTGCCCATTCTGAAAACCGGTATTTTCATTAAAGGACCTCCCCTGGTTAAATCGTTAATCCAGATCGGAGGCGAATACCCGGTCACCAGACTGACTCCCCAGTAGTTCAAGAATTGAGAATCGGCAATGAGAAGATATCCATCCTCACATTTATTGCCGCCAAAATCATGGCTGCGATAGGGGGCTAATATAATCCGCCAGTTCCGAAACACCTTGCCCGGATGAAGCGACCGGTAGCCGAACATGAGATGGCTATTGATTATATCTCCTCGGGAGTGGAAGCCTGCATCATTAGTGTCAAACCCCGGAGATATAGCCCCCACAGCCGCATTGAAATAAAAATTGCCCTTTTCTTTATTGAGATAGATTCGCCCTGCCCAGCCACTCAAAGAGGTAGCTTCTTCATCCAGCTCAACATGGGCTGCATCGGGGCGCTGATAGTAGTGCTGGGGAGCCTTCTGAAGCCTGAGAATGTCAGCTTTACTTCCGGCCACACGGGTGCCACCCATCCAGCCGGTAATAACCCAGGTTTTGTCTTTATCCAGAAAAGTCCAGCCGTCAAAAGCCAGGCTGAAGGCATTTTGGTTCAGGATGTCTGTGAGATTATCAGACTTTAAATCTCTGAGGACCGAAGTGGTGATAAATCCGAAACCCTGATTGCTTTCGTTGAATTCCTTTTGCACCCGGAACACTCCGTAGTAAGAGAAAGGCTCCACCTCTTCCCTGAAGCGTTCTCCCCCGGAGTCAATCTCAGCGTATTCCCGGGCAGTCAGGGCATTGATGAACCCTATGTTCCAACCATTAAGGATTTTACCAGAAATCTTGGCGGCGCCTAAAATGGTGCTGCGGGCAGGGAAATTCACAAATCCATCCCTGGAGACATACCCCTGTGGTGTTCGCCCAATGCGGCGGCTGTAGAAAAAATCGGGCTCCCACCAATTGATTGCGGAGAAGCTGGTAGCGCCTCCCCGACCGAAATTGAAAATACTGGAGCCCTCAATAAAAAACGGTCTTTTTTCCTCATAGAAGGTTTCGTAGGCAGTGAGGTTAATCACCGCCGGGTCAACCTCCACCTGACCAAAGTCGGGGTTTATGGCAGCATCCAGAGTGAGATTGCTCTTCAGCCCGACTTTCAGGTCGACTCCGGTATTGCCGAAGTAGTTCTTACCTGTTTGGAAAGGATTGCCCGGCTCAGCCGGGGTATATTCCGCCTGAGCAATTGCATAGGGGAGAAACTCAATATGACGACCGGGATTTATGCCCTTGATTCCTTCCAGCCTGGCAAAGTGGGACACATAGCCTCGGTCCTCTTTGGGAATCCAGATAAAGCCGTCTTTCTCGTTCTTGCGCTGAATGGTTCTTCGGAAATTTACCCCCCATACATACTCCTCTTTTTTGGCAAACCGTAATTGATTGTATGGGATTCTGAGCTCAACTGTCCAGCCTTGCTCATCTACGCGGGCGG
>JAOUOQ010000249.1 GCA_029880275.1 Candidatus Aminicenantota bacterium
TAGGTCCTCGTTTTTATTCCCTCAACATAGCTGGTTTCCATCTTATTGTGTTAGATGTTCTCGAAGGAAAGAGGCGAGAAGAGGGATGGGACATTTTCGGCTGGTTGGATGAAAAACAGCAGGGGTGGCTGCGGGAAGACCTGTCAACCATCCCCTCCGAAACACCCCTCATAATTCTCACCCATTTCCCTCTGCTCTCTTCGCACTCGGCTATATATCGTGATTTCTTCCACCAGTCCCCTGCTTCAAAGTATGAGTATCAAGGATACAAGGTGGGAGGGAGCTATGTAGCTAACCTTGATCAATGGTACAACCTGCTGGGACACTTCAGGGATATAACATTTATCTCGGGGCATTTGCATATTTTTGAGGACTTAGCCCTCAAAGGGAGGGAGAAGATACTCCGCTTTTATTGCTGCGGTGCTCTCTGTGTGTGGCAGGGGGATAATGAGATTTTAAGCCCTTATTTAAATATTTCATTCCCGCCTGGCTTCCTTATGCTGACCCTCCGGGAGGGAAAGGTCATTGAAGCCCTCCATAAGATAATAGAGCTTCCCTGAAAAGCGTGAAGTCGGGCATCGACTTCTGGTGAAAGCTTTTTCCCTATTTTGGGTGAACCTTTACCCTCCCATTATCGTCTTATAAATGATATGCACGTCCTCCACAAGGGGTAAGGGAGCCAATGATACGACAAATACTTATAAAGGAGCTCCGTAGTAATCTCACCAATCTGCGCTTCATAGTGGGATGCCTCACCTGTCTGGCTCTGGTGTTGCTGATCACTATTGTATTGGCTCACGATTTCAAATCTGCGATTAAAACTCACTCGGATGCCATCGCATCTAATGAGAATGCTCTCTCCGACATAATGGCTTACCAGAACCTGGAAGTAAAGATTTACAAGCCACCCCAGCTGCTGGGGCTCTTCTCTCAGGGAGTGGACAAAGAAGTGGGTGGAGAGGTGGATGTAAGCTATCAGAGCATCCCGGCAGAAGCAAAGGCTTATCGCTCACCCAATCCTCTGCTGGCATATTTTCCCCATATAGATTTAATCCTTATTTTTAAGGTAATCCTTACCCTGCTGGCTCTTATGTTCACCTATAACGCCATATCGGGGGAGAAGGAGTCGGGAACCCTGAGCTTAATGCTGGCAAACGGCATCTCCCGTGCACATGTCTTGCTGGGTAAATACCTGGCTGGCGCCATCAGCTTTATCCTTCCCTTGCTTCTTTCCTTGCTTGCTGCTCTGGTTTTTATCACCACCGCGGGAGGGCTCTCTTTATCAATGGAGGAAGGAGTTCGGCTACTCCTTATCACCCTCTTCTCGTTCCTTTTCCTCTCAATATTCCTGCTGCTCGGCTTGCTTCTCTCCTCCTTGACCCACCGCTCTTTCATCACTCTTCTGCTGGCTCTTTTTTGCTGGCTGTTTATAGTGATAATCATTCCCAACGGCTCCCCTATTATGGCGGCGAAGCTAAAGAATCTGCCGCCGCGGAGCACTGTTGCCCGTCAGATACAGCTCGTGCAAGATAAATACTATCGCCAGTTCCGCGACTGGTATCGGAAAAACCCCTGGCCATCAGGGGGAACAAATTACGAATGGGACAATGTGGTCTGGCTGTCTTCTCCGAACATTATGGAATACACTCTTAAAACCTGGGAGTTCGTGGTACCCCAGGAACTTCAGGAAGCCCGGGATATATGGAGACTGGAGGAGAATTACCTTAATCAGGTGCACGGGGTGATAGGAATGGAGCGTCTTCTCTCTTACTTCTCGCCGGTCGGTCCCTATGAGGAGCTCACCAATGCCTTAGCTAATACAGACAGCCACGCTTACCAAGAATTTCTGAAAAGCGCCCGCCTGCATCGGGAGCAAATCCTATCCTTCTATCGGGATAAGGAGGCTTTCCACTCTTACCGCTGGTTCAGTCCCTACACCAAACAGACGGCACCCAAAAGCCACGAGGAGGTTCTCCAGCGGATAAGGGAGTGGCAAGGAAGCGGAATGGAAATAAAGGATGTGCGCACATTGTTTGTCCCCATTAATCCGGCGGAAATACCTCGCTACTTCTATCAGAAGGAGAGCCTCTCCCATATTGTCAAGAGGTGTCTGGGAGGCGTTGGTTATCTGGTGATTGTGAACTTCATCCTTTTCTCGCTCACATTTGTATGCTTCTCCCGTTATGATGTGCGATAAGTGAGGAGGTAGTCATGCTCAGGCTATTGATTAAGAAAGAGTTTCTCAATCAGATACAGAGCCCCAGATTCACTATCTCCTTTCTGCTGGTGTTTCTGCTGATAGTATTCAGCGGCTGGAGCTTTGTGGAGGACTACCGCCTCCGGCGGCAAGATTTCAACACCGATGTAGCGGAAAACGACGCCACTTTAATGAAAGCTGCTAACAGCCTCAGTCAGGTCGCTTTCCAGAAGCAGAATCTCTACCGACCTCCATCCTTACTGGAATACTTCGCCGCAGGGAACAACCAATACCTCCCCAACAGCTTTCAGAGCGATGTTTTTCAGATAGATTCCCCCAACCTCAAGAGCCGCCACAACCCTTTGCAAAAGAAGCCCCTGGGTTTTGACTTCTCCTTTCTGGTGACCTATGTGTTCACCTTTCTAGCGCTAATTCTGACCTACGATGCGGTTTGTAGAGAGAAAAACGAGGGGACCCTCAGCCTCCAGATGTCTAATCCCTTGCCCAGAGCTCATTTTATCATCTCCAAGTTTGTGGTCAATTTTTTGCTGCTGGGCTCCGGGCTGATAGGGGGGCTATTGCTGAACTTGGTGCTTTTCTCTTTATGGGGGGAGAGCCCCCTCTCTGGGGGATATATTGGGAGAATTATCTTATTCTGTCTCCTCTCTCTTCTTCTGATCGCCGTCTTCCTGAGCCTGGGTCTGCTGGTGTCCACCCTTGTCTCCCGGTCGGAGACATCGATGGTTATCCTCCTGCTGCTGTGGACACTTGTGGTGGTAGTCATGCCTTCGCTGGGAAGGGTAGTCGCCG
>JAOUOQ010000250.1 GCA_029880275.1 Candidatus Aminicenantota bacterium
CACCCGGGGAAGGTCATCGCCGCATTCTTCATGGGCACCGAAAAGCTCTACGACTATGTGGATAACAACCCCATCTTTGAGTTTCATCCCTGCCACTACACCAACGACCCCTTTATCATCAGCCAGAACGATAAAATGGTAGCCATCAATTCAGCTATTGAGGTCGATTTGACCGGTCAGGTCTGCTCCGACTCCATCGGCTATGACATTTATAGCGGTATAGGGGGGCAGGTTGACTTTATCCGGGGTGCTGCCCGCTCAAAAGGGGGGAAGGCGATCATAGCGCTTCCCTCCACTGCCAAAGGGGATAGCATATCCCGCATTGTTCCTCACATGAAGGAGGGAGCCGGGGTGGTGACTTCCAGGGGGGATGTTCATTACATCATAACCGAGTATGGGATAGCCTACCTGCATGGGAAATCCATCAGCGAAAGGGCAAAGGAACTGATAAAAGTCGCCCATCCCAAGTTTCGCGAGGAACTGGAGCAGTTTGCCCACCAGAGAAACTGGCTCTGATATCAAGAGCCGAATGGGATTTTTCCCTTTGCGAAGAGATTAATAAGCCCTATTTGGGTTTATTTTTATATTTTTCGATCCTTGTAGAAGGCTGCTTTAGCCCTATCAGAATAAGGAGTCAGTAATAATCGTAAAGACTGTATATCTTACTTGCGCCGGTGTCCCTTCCTCCATATTCAGCCTCTCTGTGTTTTCTCGCAGTGCCCTGGGATTCATTCTCCGCAGGGATTGATGACCCGGAGCCTTAGCACCTAGCTATTCCTTTAATCCGAAATACTCTGACATAGGAAAGCTTATTTCCGGAAGGGTATAGGTTAAAGGCAAAAGCTTATTGCACCATCAGGCTGTCTCTTTTAGAAATAAAGAGGGATAATATGATAACTGTTATACTTCAAAGATGTCCTTTCCCATATCCTCCAGCAGGGATTCCAGCGCAAACTCCTGGTCTCTGGTGAGCTCGGCATTCTCCACCATCCAGCGGATGTAGCCAGGGTCCTCCTCTATGATGTCAGTTACCTGCCTCCCCTTGTACTTCCCCACCACAAAGACCAACTCCCCACCAGCGGACTTTTTCCTCACAAACATCCCCTTACCTCAGCTTTTAGAAAGACGGTCTTTAAAGGCTATAAAGGGTGATATTACCATGTTCAATACTAAAGCTGGATGTAGAGGAGTCAAATGCAAAACCTCAACCCACAGCCAATCAAAATAGCAGAGGTTTTGACGAGCGGCAAGAGCAGAGGGCATATGCCCGGCAACCCCCTTTGCTGTTTTCTTAATTCGCTGGAATATGCTTTTTATTGAACCTTTCTTCTCAGGGGGAGACTCTCTCAGGAGCTTTTTCTGGAAAATGGGGTCGGTAAGAAGTCGGCAGAGCTCCTCTAATAGCTTTTTCTGCTGCTTATCGCTCAATTCCTTTAAGTCATCTGCCAGTGTGGTGAAATCCCTGGCTACCTCCTCACTAACCTTTTCTCCACCAATCTTGATGATATCAATTATATAGTGGGTTGATTTTTCTATCGAAGACAATATGAGACCAATTTTTACATGTAAATAGGGTATTCGCTCAGTATCCCTTTTAATATCATCAAGCTTTTTGAGGATTTCATTATACTTGGTTCTATCTGACGCTATTTGAATATCAATTATTATATCATTAATAATGCTCAGCAGTTGGATTATACTTTTTTTTACAGGGTGGGTAATGTTTGAAGCGAGCTTAAGGGTTTTTTTGTGAAGATCAATAGCATGCTCTAAATAAATTTTCTTTTTGGTTTTTTGAAATTTCAACCACAGTTCCGTAATTTCGTAGATGGAAGACATAGTTAATCGCATGCACAGGAGGGATTTTTCCTCATCAAGTACATGCTTAGCTTCCTGGAATAGCTTTATAGCCGAACCGATATTCTTTTCCACCTCTACTCCATGCTTGCCTAACATACCGAGGCATTCTCCCTTCTTCGCCAGAGTTTCAGCATAGTCCACAATAGCTCCTTCGCTATTGAATATAAAGCCTGCCTCATTGTAGCATTTTATTGCTTTATTCAGGTTAGATGTGGGATTTACTCCTTGCTCGGCTAAGATGCTGAGACTGATACCATTATTCACCAAAGCGCTGGCAAAATTTTTATCTATATAGGGGTAGAGATTGAGAAAGATTTTGTTGCAAAAGAGGGAGCGACGGGTTGACTGAAGAACTTCCCTTCCTGAAGTTGCGGTTTTTAGATATAGTATTGCTTTTTCAAGAATAGAGCAAAAGAAGGAATTATCCTTCACAATTTTTTGCTTTCCCATCTGCTGGGCGAGGCTCATTATCTCCTGGTATTCATCTTCTGAAAGCTCAAGAACCTCCTCCGGCGCCAACTGGCGGAAGAATTGGCAGAACTGCTCCCCATCTTTTCTTTTAACAATATCCCTTAATTGCTTTAGGTCCATACAAAAAGCTCTCGGTAAATTGTAAGGAATTAGGGGAAGTTATCGCCTCCTTATGCCTTAACATTATCATTTTTTCGGCTTTCTGTCAACAGATATAACGGTGATCGACCCGGTGGATTATCCGATACGAAAAGGAACCATGCTGAGTGGAGCTGAGTGCTCTTTTTTTATTAATAGGAGCGTATGGCCCTTGCCTCTCGTCGTGGGGATTAGATTGATAATATGGGTGAACTGTGCTATTATTTTGTGAAGAAAGGGATTTTTCCATTTGCTGATTATTCATTTATTATGAGGCAAAGCTTTTATAAGGGAGTGTGATATGGAGACCGTGCATTTAAATGGTGAGACTCTAACCCTGGAGGAAGTGGGCAGAGTTGCCCACTCGGAGGCGAAAGTGGAGCTGGCAGAGGAAGCCTCCCGCCAGGTGGCAGAAGCTCGTCGGGTAGTAGAGGAAAAGCTCAAGGGAGGGGAGCCGGTTTATGGGGTGAACACCGGTTTCGGTCAGCTCTGCGAGGTCAGAATTCCCACAGAGAAGGTGGAAGAGCTGCA
>JAOUOQ010000251.1 GCA_029880275.1 Candidatus Aminicenantota bacterium
GCTCGGCAGGGGTCTCCTGCTGCTGGCCAAGAGTTTTCTTTAACTCATCCTCGGGGATGCTGCGGCGGTAGAATGCTGCCTCGGGAGGGAGGTCAGAGATGGAGACCCCGCTCAGCGTATAACGACCCGAAGGGGAACGCTGGAAGGTGAACTCGGGATGCTCGGCTAAGAAGGGGTTGGCGGGAACATTATATTTCCAGATAAACATATCTGTCCCCTGCTTAAAATCTTGCCTCCAGTTGGGATCGAGATTGGCATCAGAGCCGGCTTTGTTTTCAACTCCGTGAGGGGGACCGAACATTATATACACCTTCCCCCGGTCGGTCTTCCAACCTGCTCGCCCTCTCTCCCTGAAGTTCTGTACGGCTGTTTTTATGCGGTAGTAGTGCTCTATCTGATACTCATTCTCCGGGGTACCGGGGATAGGGTCGCGCTTCTGCCAGAATATGCGGATAAACCCCTCCCGCTCGGCATCGCTCTCCAGCCCGAGAAACTCTTCCTTCTCCTGCTCGGTGATGATATATACTACTTCCTCCTCCAGCCACTTCTTGTGCTCCTTGCTCAACTTCTTGTCCGCCGCGGCACTGCCCAGCATGAGGGCTGCCAGAAAAACCACTAAAATACCTTTTCCTATAATCTTTAGCATCTCCTTCTCCACACTTATTAATTTATAACCTTGTTTTTTCCAAAAAAATATTACCATAACGGAAATGAGAAGTAAAGAGAGAGGCATACAAAAATTTAAGCTCTGAGATGGAAATGGCATAAAACAGGGAGCCTCTTTCAAGGCTCCCTGTTAAAGCCTGAGCTAAGGGCAGTTGTTAGAAGGTGTAGCGGACGCTGAGCTTGAACACTCTGGGAGTGTTGACTCCAGTAACACTCCCCCAATAGTAATGTGGGCTAAAGGACCCATCCAGCCGCACGTCCCCGTGGCGACCAGTCCAGTAGTCGAGGACAGATGTGTTCAGTACATTGAAGCAGTCGAAGAAGACACCCAGCCTCCCCATGGGGAGCTCAAACTCCTTCTCCAGCCTTATATCCAGCCTACTGATGGAAGGTTCCCTTCGGGTGCCCGGCTTCTCCGCCAGTACCGTTGTGCTATAGGGATAGGAGGGGAGATAAACCCTCAGCGTCCTTGCCCACGGAGCTCCGGAGAGGTAGGTGAAATACCAGCTCAAGTTGATCTCGTAGGGTGCCATATAGGTCCCCGTGAGCTTCGCCTGCCATGTGCGGTCCATGCTCAGCAGAGAGTCATCGGGACGGTTTACGAAGTAGTTGGGGTTGTCAAAGGCGCCGCTGTATCCCCAACTGGCACCATAGTCCAGGTCGATATTCCCGGTAGCCCTGCCCCACAGCAGTGAACCTAACATTTGCCATCTGTGGGACATCCTCTTGTTGGCGATAATCTCCACTGCCTGGAAGTTCCTGAACCCATCCGGCGGGTTGCTGAAAACCCAGGTCTCCATCGGCATATCGCCCACAATCTGGTTGACGGTCAGCGAACTGTCATCGGCGGTGCCAAACACCCCATCATAGCCGGGGTCGGTCACCGTGTAAGGGGTGTAGAGACCGTAGCGGGTGGTCTCCATATCCTCCACGATATTCCTCTCCCGCTTGTAGAGGTAACGGAGGCTGACATTGAGGTCGGGAATGAGCTCCCGCTCCACCGCGATGATGAACTCATCGACATAAGGCTGTTTCAGGTCGGGGTCGGTTTCCGCTCCCTTGCTCCCCGGTCCAGCCCAGCGGCCATATTCAATCCACTGGTCTCCCACAATGTCCCGCACCCCATCCTCATCGGTATCCACCCAGATATAGTAGATGGTCGGATGGTAAGCCGGGTTGGTAGCCATGCTGTACTGGATCATCAGGTATTCGTAATAGCGGCAGTAGGAGCCCTTGATGGCGGTCTTGGCATCGCCGGTCAAGTCGTAGGTGAAGCCGAGTCTGGGTGCCACATTGAACCATTTGATGATTCCGGGGACGGTATCGTAGTTGAATTCGCTGAAGTATTCGGGATTGAGCGGTATGAAGGGGTTGGTATTGCCGATACCGGAGGTCGCCTCCAGCCGGTTCGCCTTTTCGTAGTCAGCCCTCACTCCGAGGTTGAGGGTGAGTCTCTGACCTAATGTCCAGGCGTCCTGGGCGTAAAAGCTGGTGGTCCAGTTCCCTTCCCTGAAGTCCAGATGGTGAGCCAGAGCATCCACATAGGAAGCTTTGCCAAAATCGGCCAGCTCGGGGAGATAGGGTGAGCCCGCCCAGAAGTAATACCAGGCAGGAGCCGGCTTGTCGCATTCCCACCGGAACCACCCGTTCATATACTCCCAGCCGAACTTGAAATCATGGTCACCACCGAGGTAATCCTCCCGGAAGTAGCTCAGGGCAGCGTTGAGCTGGGTGCGTCGGCGCCAGTTGAGGTCTTCAAAGCGGGAGGAACCGGTCTGGTAGCCGTAGTAGAGGTCGTAGTAGGAGGCACGATCGGGGTCCTCCCAGACCTCTGGTCTCAGCGGCATACCGAAGTCCCGGTAGACATAGCCGAAGCGGGTATCCAGGAAGAGGTTGGGGTTGATGATGTAGTTCCACTGGGCGTTCACCGTGTGCCCCTTCTCATCCCACTGCCTTACGGCTTCGGCGGAGACCCAGCGGCTGGCTTCGCTTATCCACCAGGGCTCTTTGATCTTGTTGAGGTGATACATGCCTGTGAAGCGGTGCTTATCGGTAGCCTGCCAGGTGACCTTCCCCATAGCCCACAGCTCGTCGTGGGTGGGGATAACCTGCTCCAGGTCGCGGGGACCTCCTCCCATGGCAAAGCCGCCGGCGGTGTAACCGAAACCCTCGATAAGTCTTTCGAAGTTGTAAGCACGGAAGCTCCCGAAGAACCAGGCCTTGTCCCTGATGATGGGGCCACCCAGGTTGGCGGAGAAATCGGTGCTCCATCTGTTCGCTGTTGGCCTGTCCAGCCCGAAATAATCATACTGCTCATCGCTAAGGTT
>JAOUOQ010000252.1 GCA_029880275.1 Candidatus Aminicenantota bacterium
AGCTGGAGGGTGGAGCGGTCTGCTTCTTTCTTGCGGTAGCCGAGCAATCGGAGGACCTCCCTCTCATTTACCGTGATGGAAAAGTCCTTTATGATTTTGATTTCCATAGCCTGATGAAATCCGGGTGATTCAGGAGTGTCTAACTGGGCTCTCTCCCCGGCTTTTCCCTCTTCACCAGGGGCGCCATTAGCCGGATATATTGCGGCCCAGTACCACAGCACCCCCCTATTATATCTGCCCCTGCCTCCAGCAGCTTCTCAGCGTAGCTGGCATACTCCTCGGCTGAAATGGGGTAGGTCACCTTATCATCTTTCAGCTGAGGAGCTCCTGCATTAGCCTGGGCTATGATGGGCAAGTTGGTATTCTGCCTCATCAGCTTCACCAGTTCAAACATCTCCGGCATCCCCAGAGTACAGTTAGCCCCCACCACTTCTGCCCCGCATTTTTCCAGCTCCTTGAGCGAGGTGGGGACATCATTGCCCATGATGGTGTAAAACCCCTTCCTAGTCTGGGAGAAGGTCAGAGATGCGAATACAGGAAGCTCGGTCGCCCGTCGGGAGCCTCGGACGGCTGCCTTCGCCTCTTCCAGGTCGTACATAGTCTCAATGTTGATGAGCTCAACGCCCCCTTCCACCAGCAGGGAGGCTTGCTCATAGAAAACCTCTTCCAGCTCTGCCGGGGTGAAGCGACCTACCGGCTGCAGGAACTGCCCCGTGGGTCCGATGTTGCCCGCTACGAATCCCTCCGGGGGCTTCACGGCAAGGGCTATTTTTGCCGCCTGGATGTTGACTTCCCTCACCAGGTTGTCCAGCTCACGGGCTGCCAGCTTCAGACGGCTGCCGCCGAAGGTGTTGGTTTGAATTATATCGGCGCCCGCCTGGAAGTAGGCTTGATGGATTTCTTTGATAACTTCGGGATGCTTAACATTCCATTCTTCAGAAGCCTCTCCCGAAGAGAGTCCCCGGGCGATTAGCTCCGTTCCCATCGCCCCGTCGAATAGAACTCCTCTCTTGAAGATTAACTCCTGCAGTGCTGACTTCATAACAAAGGGTTTCCCCTTTCCTCAGGCTCCTACCAGCCTCTTCGCTTCTGATACCGCCTCTATGACATTCTCCCCGTAGGAATCCGCCTCAATGTCCTTTGCCCACTGCAGGCTGACCGGCGCCCCTCCGACCATTACCTTGAACTTTTGGCGGATGCCCTTCTCCCGCAAGAGTTCAATCAATCTCTTCTGCCCGGGCATGGTAGTGGTGAGGAGAGCTGAGATGCAGATGAGGTCTGCCTTCTCTTCTATAGCCCGGTTTACCATCTGAATGATAGGGACATCGGCTCCCAGGTCTATTATCTCAAATCCATTGACAGATAACATGGTAGCCACCAAGGTTTTGCCGATGTCATGGATGTCGCCTTCGGCGGTTCCGATGACCACCCTTCCTATCTCCTGCTTTTTTTCTCCCTTCTCACTCAGTGCCGGCTCCAACACCTTCAGAGCAGCTTTCATGCACTCGGCGGCAATCACCAGCTGGGGGAGAAAATACTCACCCTCCTCCCACAGCTTTCCCACCTGTTGGATGCCGGGTGTCAAACCTCGGTTGATGGAGTCCAGAGGGTTGATACCCATATCAAGAGAAAGCTTCGACAGGCGGATTGCCTCGTCTTTGTCCCCTTTTAACAGGGCTTCCTTCATCCCTTTAAAAATATCCTCTTTTCTATTCATCTCCTTCTTACCGCCTTACATACAACTCTTATATCTGACAAGCTCTTGTAAATTGGTTTATTTATACTATAAGAATAGCCTCTATTTGTCAAGGAATTAATAAGTGGTCCAGCCCCTTCTTTCCCTTGCTGCCAATGGGCAAGGGAAGGTAACCTCCAAAAATAGTCCTTGACATTTTAAGTCCAGTTATGTTAATTAATAACGAGGGGAGCGCAGATGGTGTTTGCTTGTAGAAGCTCCCTTTTTTCTTTCTAAGTGAGACTGAGCTCTGGCTTACAGCTTACAGAAGAGAGGAGGTAGAATGAATATGGAGCGTACGAAAGTAGCCATTATGGGAGCAGCGGGAAGGGATTTTCACAATTTCAATGTATATTTTCGAGACAATTCTGCCTATCAAGTGATAGGATTTACGGCAGCGCAGATCCCCAATATCGCCGGGAGAAAATACCCCCCGGAATTATCCGGAAAGCTCTATCTCCAGGGAATTCCTATCTATCCAGAGGAGGATCTGCAGAAATTAATTATGCAGGAAGGAGTAGAGGAGGTGGTCTTTTCTTACAGTGACATCTCCTATGAAGAGCTAATGCACAAAGCATCGGCGGTTTTAGCCTGGGGGGCTAATTTTAAGCTCCTCGGAGCTGAGGCAACTATGCTCCGCTCTACCCTTCCTTTGGTTTCGGTCTGTGCCGTGCGCACCGGCTGTGGCAAGAGCCAGACCACCCGTCGGGTGAGCCAGCTGCTGCGGGAGCTGGGTAAGCGGGTGGTAGTGATAAGGCACCCCATGCCCTATGGTGACCTCAAAAAGCAGCGTGTGCAACGCTTCGCAGTGATGGAAGATATGGCTAAGCACCATTGTACCATTGAGGAGATGGAAGAGTATGAGCCTCATATTCAGCAAGGGGTGGTAGTTTACGCCGGAGTCGACTATGAGGCTATTTTACGGCAAGCCGAGAAAGAGGCGGATGTTATCCTCTGGGATGGAGGAAATAACGACCTGCCTTTCTACCATGCAGAACTCAAGATAGTGATAGCAGACCCGCACCGTCCCGGACATGAGGTCAGCTACTATCCGGGAGAAGCAAACTTACGAATGGCCGATGTAGTGGTCATCAACAAGGTGGATACCGCCAAGCCCGAGGGAGTGGAGGTGGTGAGAAGAAACATCGAGAAAATCAACCCTGAAGCAGTAGTTATTGAGGCGGCTTCCCCCATTGCGGTAGCTGATGCGGAGCAAATTCGGGGTCGACGAGTGCTGGTGGTGGAAGACGGTCCC
>JAOUOQ010000253.1 GCA_029880275.1 Candidatus Aminicenantota bacterium
CACCATGGGGATAGGGCGCATAAGATTTAAACTCAAAGATGAGTCCCAATTTCCCATCTCACAGGACAGCACCACCTTCAACTTAGGAGGGGGGGTTAAGTATTTCATGTCCGAGGGGTTTGGGTTCCGGGTCGATTTCCGAACCCATTTCTTCCGTCTGCAGGATGAACAGGGAGGGATCTCCCCATTTATGAATAACCTGCTGGAGATAAGCGGAGGGATAGTGCTCTCGTTTTAAAATCCGGCACCCCCTCATTAAGCAGCAGTCCTCCGCCGGGTGTATCTGATAATTAAGAAGAGAAGAGCAGCAATTATGATGGGGATGAACAGGGGAAGATGCTCCCGCAAGTAGCTTACAATCTCTGCATTGGATATACCGTGGGGCAGAAGGAATATTACCAGGGTAAAGAGCATTCCCCAGATAGAGAGTCGAGCAAAGGTGCGGTCGCTTATTCGGTTCGGTCTCTTAGCCTTTTTATAAAGATGACCCTTTGCCAGAGCGATAATAACGGCATAATACAGGAAAATGAGGACTGACTTATTATCGGTTACATCCCAGCCCAGTGGTATCCCAGACCACCCCACTCCGAATGTTTGATGAGCTAAGATAATCCCTATGGGAAAGCTGGTGACGAAGAAGCTTCCCGCCCCCGCCGCAGCCGACCAGAAGCAGAGACCAAAATCCTTACCCAGCAGAAGGTAGCGCTGAGCGAAATAGAATGAATGAAGGAAGAAAATGAAGGAGCCAGCGATCAGCCCCAGATGCAGCATTTTAAGCCAGGCATTAGCCGGGGCGGTGACTATGAGAACATACCAGCTTCCTTTTTGAGGGGTTCCTTTTTTCAGGGTGACCTTGCTCAAAGACAGATCGGTAGCCTGCAGTTGATAGAAGATGGTGGCCGGTTTGGTAAAGGCGGGGATATATCCTCCGAAGTAATCTCCTCTTCTTATGCGTCTGAGGGTCACCTTGCGGGGTCTTTTATCATCAGGGGTAAAATACCTGAGGATGACTCCGCCTGGTTTTATTCCGGCAGGAGAGGTGACCTTGACTATAACATGGTGTGGGCTATGCTCCGGATTCTCTCTGAGGGGGAGGTACTCCATGCGAAGTTCTCCCGAGCGAGCAACATCTGCCTCCTTGGAAAGTGAGAAAAAGAGGAACAACAGCGTAGAAACCGCCGTAAATCCGATAGTCACCACAAAGGGTATTCTATCCCTTTTCATAAAAGCCTCCTCATCCTGTGTTGGTCTAAAAAGAATGCTTGGGAAACTCTTGACACTCTTCCCCACCTCCCATTGCAATCTACATTGAGGCATATTTTACCCTAATCTTCCTAAGATTACAATTCTTTATGGAATTTGTCTTCATCAAAGTTGGGTATCGACTACGCCTCCCAGGGGCGGTGAATAATTGTTTCTTTATCTTGTATATGAATTAATTATTTTGTTATAATTCCTTTGGCATAAAAGTGGAAATAGCAAAAGGGCAGTTAATGGAACAAAGGGAGGAAGCCTTTTCAAAGCTGCAGAGATTTGCCTACGACAACGGAATCAGCCTTTTTGGTGCAGCTGACTTTCGCCGCTACGACAAACAGCTCCATCTTTCGGCCAGTGCAGTGAAGGGTCTCCATTATGCCATTTCCATAGGGATTCGCCTTTCGGCAAAGGTGCTGGAGGATATAGAGACAGAGCCCACCCGTTTGTATTCATGGCATTATCGACAGGCGAATAATCAGCTGGACAAAGTAGCTTTCCTGCTTGCCAATATAATTCAATCGATGGGCGGCCAGGCTCTCCCCGTAGCTGCTTCCCAGACAATAGACTGGCAAAAGCAAGAGGGTCACCTCTCCCATAAGCATATTGGCGTATTGGCGGGTCATGGGTGGCTGGGGAGGAACAACCTTCTGGTCAATCCCCATTACGGCTCTGCCGTCAGGTATGCAACTATATTAACCGATCTCCCTTTGCCGATGGGAGAGCCGATAGAGTTTCAATGCGGGAAATGCAGGGAATGTATTAAGGCATGTCCGGTAGGAGCTCTGGGGGAGACCCAGGAGAGCTATAACTTTGACAAATGTTTCCAAAAGCTCACCTTCTTCTGCAAGCAGAGGAACCTGGGGCTGTATATTTGCGGCCTCTGTGTAAAAGTCTGTCGGGGGAGAGCAAAGAATAGCTCAGGGCATTCAATCTTGTGATAGTTGCCCTGAAGGAAAGTATATAAGGTAATCTAAAATGGAGCAAAAGGGAGTCAAATTCAAGCACTTAAGCAGTGCCATGGGAAGAGCAGAGGCTGAGGTGATAAAAGGGTTTTTGGAGAGCAACGGAATAGAATGCATTTTTCAGTCCCAGGTGGTTCATTCAGTGCACCCTTTTACTGTTAATGGTCTGGGGGAAGTGAAAATAATGGTAAAAGAGGAGGACTTCGAGAGAGCCAAGCGGCTCATGGAAGAGAAGTCTCCCGGAAGCACTGATGTATGAGAAGCCGCTCCCTCGACCATAGGGAGAGATCCTGATTTTCAAAAAGGAGGTGTTTGGTAAGCGCTTTTTCTTAAAATTTATTTGTAAATAATTTGAGTTTTTCAGAGTAAAGGGAGATATCATGAGCTTAAAAAATTTTAAACCGAAATTATGGTTTCCTGTCTTAATAATTTTAGCCATTGCTTCCATCTGCTCTATTGCGACTTATGCTCAGCAGGTTATCGATGAAGAGAGCACCAGGCTGATAAGGGAATATACTACATCCGAGAAGTTCCTCAGTCCGCTGGTAGACCACCTTCCAGATTCTGACGAAGTTCCCTCCCCGCGCGAGGTTTTAGGCTATGTAGTGGGTACCCCGGAAAAGCTCACCTATTATGAGGATATAATCCGCTATATGAAGACTCTATCCGAAAAGTCCCCGGCGGTGGAGCTTTTTCCCATCGGACTAACCGATGAGGGACGCACCCTTTACATAGTGGCCATCTCCGACCCGCAAACCATCAAT
>JAOUOQ010000254.1 GCA_029880275.1 Candidatus Aminicenantota bacterium
AAATTAATTATCTCCCGAACATAGCATCCGTGTCTGGTGGTGCGCCCTGGGGGAGGTCTGATTTAATTATTACAAAGGATGAAAAGTATCGCCTCCTATGGGGTATCAACTTATTGTTCTATTTCGACCGCCCCAAAATTATAAAAAGACCTGCTATTAGGTTATATTTGAGCGCGGGAACGGGTTATCAGTATGACCGGGTGGAATTCAATGTTGTTTCCCTTACCACTCTGGAACAGTATAAATATGGATATGCGGAGTTTGCGTTTCAATGGATTAGCATTGGTGCTGGTTTAAAGGTGAATATCATAGATGGCCTGGCAGTAAGGCTGTTGTATAAAATAAACCGATTTGGTGGAGAAGGGCTGCAAACTAACAGATTTGCCTTAGGATTAAGTTATCGGTTCTAAATAAAAACCTTTTTAGAGAGAAGTAAATTACTTAAAAACCTACCGTGCTCCTTAAATAACGGAAAAGAGGGTAAAAAATGAAGAGATATGGGGTGCCAATCACACTCCTCTTTCTGCTAACGCTGGCAACGGGGCTTTATGGGGAAAGCGATGACCAGCCTAAATGGAATACCACCCTGTTTGGGGCTTTATTCTTCGATGGGACAACCGAAAAAGGCATCGGCGGGGCAGTGAGTTACCGCTTCCTCCCCCGGCTGGAATTAGAGGGGGAGGTGTATACTCTTTTTTGGCGCCGTACACTATACGGTGTGAGTGGTGGATTGCTCTATAATTTTAATATCATCCTTAACAAGATATGCCCTTATGTCCTGGGAGGTCTCTCCCAAATCAGAGGTGAGGGCGTATCTACCTATATTATGTTTGGCGGAGGGGTAAAAATTGATTTAACCAAGAGCCTGAAGATGCGCTTTGACCTCCGCTTTCAACTTTATGAGGGAGGCATCTGGACGAAGCTCTCCACCGGATTGATGTGGACTTTCGGCTGATGGTGTGTCCTTTTTATTCACCTATGAAGTGGCTGTGGGGGATGACCTCTGCTAATCCTTTCCCTCTTTTCAGTAATAGAAAGGACGATAAAGGATGAAAAAGTATGGGTTGCCAATCATAACCATTTTCCTGGTAGCGCTGGCCACGGGGCTTTATGGGGAGACCGGCCAGCAGCCGAGATGGAACATCAGCCTGTCCGGGGATATCATATTACCAGAAGAAGGATTTGATTTAGGTATCGACATGGCAGTGGGCTATAACCTCACCCGCTTGGTAGGGCTGGAAGGGGACTTGAACATTAACTTTATTCACGGTGTATACTTTTTAAGCGGAGGGGTAGTTCTGGGCAATTCCGCTGTCAAAAAAAGGATACTCTCCCCTTATGTCCTTGGCGGGTTGGTTTGCGGCGGAATAAGTGGAGAAGGAGGAGGTAGCGGTGGGATGCTTGGCGGAGGGATAAAAATACTACACAAAGAGAGCATGGTAAGATTTGACCTGCGATTCTACTTTTTCCCCGGGGTCATATGGAAAAAGCTCTCCATCGGGTATATATGGACCTTCGACTGACGGTGTATTATTACTGAAGCAAGAAAATATTAACCATGTAAATAAGCTCATAAGGAGGCTTGAGATTATTATGTGCAAATATATTTTGATTATATCTCTGCTCATTGTCTTCGCTTCTGTGGGCTTAGCTGTCGAAATGGAAAAGCAGCAGACGGTCGCCAATGATGAGGATAAATTTAAAAAGGTAGAAGTTGGTTTTTTCTTTGGTCGCAATATTCCTCAACTTAACTTTGAAAACGCCATAAGAGACCCACTTAGTGAATATTGGTATTGGGAGAGTGCATATGAGTATACTGAATATGACCTTAATGTAAGTTCGATTTCCGAAATACATGGTTACCCTGAAAAAAGTGCTTGTTTTGGAGGTTTCTTCAATTATTTCTTTGGTAGAAATTTTGGCTTTCAGTTTATGCTGGAAAAGTCAAGCCAAAACGTTCCTTTATGGACATCACACGGTATTTGGTTCCGTTTAGATTATTATTGGGGAGAACGCGACGAATATCGAGGGAACAGCCAAGCTGAAACTACAGGAAGCTGGACTGTTATGCCGATTAGCCTCAACGGGATTGTCCGGTTTAATAATGGAAAAATTATTAGTGGCTACGCATCAGGTGGTCTTACTTATTATAAAGCTGATATAGAAGCGGAATCAAAAGTTGGTTATAGGTTCCAGTACCTTTGGTATGAGCATGATTCAGATTTGTATTATTTATTATATGACATTGTTTCAGTTCCCATGAGTATAGATGATTCTGTTGGAGAAATAGGAAGTAATTTTGGAGTTGGCATTGTTACTACCTTTTGGAAAAAAGTTGGCATTTTGGCTGATTTCAGGTATTATCTCGCCCCTAAAAAAGATGTCTATTGGACACTCAAACCTGGAGATTATACCCTTTTGGCTAATGATTGGTATGGACCCATTACAAGGACAGTGACACAAGCTGATATTGATATCTTTTTAGAAGAGCAGAGAGAATTTTTTCAAGTGGATGTTAATCCATCTTTCTTTCGATTTGCATTCGGTCTGCAGTTCAGATTTTGAGGTATCTCTCTAAGATTTCAAAATTCCACATTGACTTTTGCCAGCGAGCTTATTACTATCTGGAAGCCAAAAATCATCTCCTCTACCAATAAAGGTCAGCCACCTTAAATGTAAGTATCTATCCAATCTATGATATGATAAGGTAGTTGATTTAATAACCAACCGAATTCTTTAAAGAACGGAAAAGAGGGCAAAAAATGAAAAGGTATGGGGTGCCAATCACACTCCTCTTTTTGCTAACACTGACAACGGGGCTTTACGGGGAGAGTGATGACCAGCCAAAATGGAGTACCACAATATTTGGGGCTTTTGCCCTAAGTAATGATATATATTTCGGAATTGGCGGGACCATTGGTTACAGCTTCATCTCTCGGCTGGAGTTAGAAGTGGAAGTTTATA
>JAOUOQ010000255.1 GCA_029880275.1 Candidatus Aminicenantota bacterium
AGCCAAGACTCCCAGGGAGCAGGGCTGGTAGTCGGGATGGTGGACTTCTATAAGCAGCTTTTGGTTCGGGTTGATATTTCTGATGAAGAAAACACCATCACTCCCGGTGGTCTTCTGCCCGCTGTGCCAGTCTATCCGCAGAGAGGGCTTTATCTCATCAATGTATGTAAGCTTTATCTCAGCACCCGCTATGGGTATGTTGGATTCGTCCTTTACTACACCCTCTATTTCCACTGCCTGAGGAAGCGATATAAAGAGGTTGCCCACCAACTCGCCCATTTTCACATCAAGCTGCTGCACCTGGCACCCATATCCACTGGCTCTGATAATGACCTCTTTGGCTCCTTCATTCAGACCCCGGGCTTCGAAAGACCCATCCTCATCGCTCACCACAGTCTTTATCTCTGTGCCGGAGTCAGTCCTCTCGGTAATGGTGATGTTGGCATCCTGGATGGGGATACCGGTCTGCTCGTCGGTTAACATTCCTCTGATGATAGCCTCCGGCTGGAGATGGAAATCCTGAACAATCCTGTCTGATTTGGTGAACCTTACCACACACCTTTTCACGGCATACCCTTCGGCTTTTACGGTCAGGATGACCACATCGTAGAGGGAGGTTATCTCAAAGGAGCCCGAGGAATCAGTAGAGACGGGAAGCGTAACCAGCTCATCATCCTCAGCGGCACTGCCGGGCTCTATCTCTATCACCGCCCCCTCTATGGAAGCACCACTGCGGGCATCATATACCTTCCCCGCAATTGCTCCCCTGCTTTGCCAGGAAGATGCCGATCCCCCTAACAACAATGCCAGTGAGATTAAAAGAAGCAGAATTCCTGCCATTATATAATATAACTTTGACCTGAAAATAGCTTTTCTTCTTAGCAATTCAGCTCCCCTCCTTTTATTCTTTAAAGAATTTATTCTATGTTAATTTATATTATTCTCATGGATATTCCCATATTAGCTCTGAACCTGTTACTTTTAATCTAATTTTTGCATCTATTTTTTGTTTGCTGTCCCAGCTTGTTGGATTCTTCCAAGAAGAGGTGCCAGCATCGCAGCTACCATAGTTGCAATCCAATACTATACTGCAGTTGGGGTAAGTCATTTTTTCTATATAATCATCTTCATCCCATTTGTCTAGACACCAGACATTCATATAATTTCCACTTACAACGAAGACCTCGCCGTCAAGATCTGCTCACCCATCATCCCAGGCAAATCGAGGAATCTCAATCCAACGGCTTCCCATTCCATATTTGTTTATGTTTATCCCCGACAATGTCTTCTGTTCCCAGCATCCTTCAGATGTTTGTTTAGCATTATAATAGCTATCCACACCGCTGCAAGGTGTTGGTGCCTCATATCCTTTATTCGGCGCTGTGCAAGTATTCCACTGGTACCATCCTTCTACCCACTTCCAACCCATAAATTGATAATCATCCTCTTTGTCCCCTACATTGGAAACTACCCCCCAATTACACCAAGGTGCGGTATGCCCCGAGCCTGGACATTCGTCATATAAATATGGTTTTTCATAAATATACCTATCCTTGTTCTCCATTTCAAAAGTGAACACGCAGTAAAGGCGAATTCCAGTTGATGTAATTTTTTGGGGGAAAAGGGGGAGAAAAGAGATAACCAACACCCCAATTACCATGAATTTAGTCAACCTTTTCATCTCGTCTCCTTCTTTAAAAAGGTTTTTGTTTAAAATCTATAGCTTAATCCAAACGCAAGTCTTTTAGTTATCGTGTATTCTGCTGGAAACCGGTGGATTTTATATAAGAGCCTTAATGCCAATTCATCTGATATATTCATCTTTAAGCCGGCGCCAAAGTTAATAAATTGAAACCAGAAACTCTCATAAACATATTTTTTCTTTTCCATAGTTGTATGGTAAAAACGCGTGATTTCCTCACGGTCATACTGATAACCCATGCCTGCGGTGAGAAACCATCTCATGGTAGGTCTTTTGACCTTGGTGATGTCGAAATAGAATAGCAAATTGATATCCCCCAAGATGCGGTACATATCAAGTTCAATAGAGTTCTCATCTTCCAACAAGTGTGGGAGATAATTAATTTCACCCTCTAAGCTGATTCGAGGGGTGAAATAGTACTCCAGACCCACACCGATGCAATAGGTATTAAAATAAAATGGTCGAATTGGACCATCTCTGCCGTTACCTCCTGCCCCGAAATAACCGGTTATCTCCCACTTTTTAATGTCCTCCTTCTCCTGGGCAGAAAGGTCAACCCCACAGCAGAGGAGAGCTATGGCTATACTTATTGTAATTATTAAAATCTTACTGGAACTTTTTATCATTAATTCACTCGCTTTGTTTTGGTTAGCCCTTTCATCTTAGCCTCCTTTTTAAAAATGGTTGTGATTTTTTATAATTATAAAATATATTTTTTGCTTCTTGCAACGGGAATATTGCTTTATTTTGTACCTATATTGCTCTTTTGCTGTCTTATGTGTGTATTTTCCTATATTCTGTGGGAGCCACGCCTGCCATCTTTTTAAAGGTTCTATTAAAGCTTGAAAGGTTAGTAAAACCTACTTCAAAGCAAATCTCCGTGATACTAAAAAACGTTTTCCGTAATAGCTCTTTCGCCTTCTCTATTCTTATATTATTAACATATTCTATGAAAGTTTGACCAGTCAAGATCTTGAATACTCTGCAAAAGTGATATTTACTCAAACAGGCCCTTTTTGCGGTTTCATCAAGATATAGCTTCCTTGTATAATTATTTTCAATATATTTATACACATCTTTCAGGAAGGAAGGCCAATATTTCCTATCTAGGTCTTTTATTAATATATAAGCATTCATAATAAAAATGGTTATATATAATGGTTCTGAGTGTTAATTCTTCTATTTAACTGTTAAAGGCCTCGGAACCTGGCAGAATTCTTTTATATGAGGTTTCAAGCCATTTAGCTGGGCAAATC
>JAOUOQ010000256.1 GCA_029880275.1 Candidatus Aminicenantota bacterium
AGGAGCCGAGGGGATAGAGCCCGGTATCCACGCCGTAGTTCCAGGTGGACAGGCGGGTGAAATGACGCACCACCTCCACCTCGCTGACCTCGGGGAAGCCGGGTATGTCGTCGCGGATATAAGCGGCCGGAAGGAGCTTCTCCAGCGGCTGAGGGGGGAGGTCGAGCCGGGGGAGTGAGTAGCCTTTGCGTCCCGGCTTACTGACCTCAAATATCAGCTTCTCATCTCTCACTATTCCGCTTCTAATCTGCTGGCTCATAGCAGTTCCTCCAGTTTGGCTGACAGGCGGTCGAGCTCCGCTTTGGGGACCATCTCGGTAACGCACATAAGCAGGCAATCGCTCAGCCGGGGGTACCACCGCTTCAGGGGGAGCCCTCCGATTATCCGCTCCTTGAGCAGGGCACGGTTCACCTCCTCCGGGGGAGTGTCCAGTTGGAGGACAAATTCGTTAAAGGTGGGACCTTCAAATTTGCTTCGGCATCCCTTCAGCCCGGAGAGGAGTTCTCTGGCGTAGGCTGCCTTCTGGAGGTTCTGCTCGGCGACTTCTCGCAGCCCATTTTTGCCCATTGTGCAGAGGTATATGGAGGCTGCCAGAGCGCAGAGGGCTTCGTTGGTGCAGATGTTGGAGGTGGCTTTTTCCCGGCGAATGTGCTGCTCCCTGGTAGCCAGGGTGAGGACAAATCCCCTTCTGCCCTGGCTGTCCGTGGTCTGACCCACCAGCCTTCCCGGCAGCATCCTCTGATAGCTGCTCTTGGTAGCCATGAAGCCAAGGTAGGGTCCGCCGTAGTTGAGGGGGTTGCCGAAGGACTGCCCCTCCCCTACCACGATGTCGGCGCCCAGTTCGCCGGGGGGCTTCAGCAGCCCCAGGGAGATGGGCTCGGTGACCACCACCACCAGGAGTGAGCCGGCAGCATGGGCAATGGAGGCGAACTCCTCCAGGGGCTCAATCCTTCCGAAGAAGTTGGGATACTGCACCACCAGAGCGGAGGTCTGCTGGTCAATGAGATTCTTGCATTCCCCTTTATCTGTTAATCCAGTTTGGTCAAAGGGGACGGTGGTCAGCTCTATCCCTATATTCCTGCAGTAGGTCTGGAGCACCATTCTGTGTTCGGGATGAATCGTGTCGGAGATTAACACCCGTGGTCGGCGGTTTATGCGGTTGGACATGATAACCCCTTCAGCTAAGGCGGTAGCCCCCTCATAGAGGGAGGCGTTGGAGACCTCCATTCCGGTGAGCTGGCAGATGAGGGTCTGGTATTCAAATATTGACTGCAGGGTTCCCTGGCTGAGTTCGGGCTGGTAGGGGGTGTAGCAGGTCAGGAACTCCGAGCGGGAGAGCAGCGACGGGACAACGGCGGGGATGTAGTGATGATAAGCCCCTCCCCCTAAAAACGAGGTGAAGGTGGATAGGGGACCGTTCTTTTTAGCTAACCTCTCCATATAGGCGAGCAGCTCGGGCTCGGACAGCGGCGGAGGGAGTTTGAGGCTTTCGCTGAGCCTCAGCTCTTCGGGGATGGAGGTAAATAGGTCTTCTACGCTTTTAACCCCGATGGTCTCCAGCATCCGATGCAGGTCCGCTTCGGTGTTGGGAAGGTAGTGCTTCATTTCTTGGCTTCTTCTTTGATGTACTCAGCATATTCTTCGGCTTTCAGAAGACCATCCAGCTCCTGCGGGCTGGCGACTTTTATCTTTATCAGCCAGGCTTCTCCGTAAGGGTCCTCGTTGAGCTTTTCGGGCCCCTCTTTCAGCCTCTCGTTTACCTCAACCACCTCGCCGGTTACCGGCGTATAGATGTCAGAGACAGCTTTAACCGACTCGACGGTGCCAAACGGGTCTCCGGCGTCGTATTTTTCCCCCACCTCGGGGAGGTCAATAAAGACAATATCACCCAAGGATTCCTGGGCATAATCGGTGATGCCTATGACGCCGATGTTCCCTTTTACCTTTATCCATTCGTGTTCTTTTGTATAGAGGCAATCTTCAGGATACATCGACCTCTCCTTTCTTTTTATGTCAGCCGGATGTCACCGGGTGATGGTGCTCTTCCCCTGCGGTGGGCAAGGGAAGAGGGGGTGGATTGGCACCCCTCAGTCCTCTTTCCGGCTCACAATTTGGTAATTCTTCTTATAAAAGGGAGTGGGAACCACTTCCGCCAGAAGCCTCTTGCCGTGGACTTCTACCTGAAACTGGCTTCCCACCGAGCAATGTTCAACAGGAAGATAGGTCAAGCCGATGCTTTTCTTTAAATACGGGGAAAAGGTTCCGCTGGTGACCTTGCCCACCATCTCATCCCCCACCCATACCGGGTGACCTTTGCGGGCTATCCCCCGCTGTTTAAGCTCGAAGCCGACCAGCTTGCGGCGGATACCCTCGGCTTTCTGGCTCATGAGGGCTTCTCTGCCGATGAAGTCCCCTTTATCCAGCTTGACCATCCACTCCAGCCCGGCTTCCAGCGGGGTGGTGGTGTGGTCGATGTCGTTTCCGTAAAGAGCCATTTTCGCTTCCAGCCGCAAGGTATCCCTGGCACCCAGACCCACCGGGACTATCCCTTCCTTCTCTCCGTCAGAGAGGAGCTTCTCCCACAACTGGACCGAGTCGGCGGGGTCGATGTAGATTTCAAACCCGTCCTCGCCGGTATAGCCGGTGCGGGAGATGAGGGCTTCCACCCCATCCACCTTGCCCCAGGCGAGCCAGTAGTAGCGGATGAGGCTGAGGTCGATGTCGGTGATGGGCTGCAGGACATCGAATGCCTTGCGCCCCTGCAGGGCTAACTGGGTGTAACCGAAGGTTCGGTCCTCCAGGGCAACCGTTCCCTCCAGATGCTCCGCTATCCAGCGGTAGTCTTTTTCGGTGTTGCTGGCGTTGACACAGAGAAGGTAGTGGGTTGGGGAGATGCAGTAGATGAGCAGGTCGTCCACGAAAGTCCCCTCGGGGTAGATGAGGGCTGA
>JAOUOQ010000257.1 GCA_029880275.1 Candidatus Aminicenantota bacterium
AGACAGCGGAGTGGACTCCTTCTGGCTCGATATAAAAGCCTATGATGATGAGGTCCACCGCTGGCTGACCGGCTGCTCCAACGAGGAGGTCTTGAAGCTCCCCGCACGGCTGCGGGAGATGGGCTTTGTGCTGGAGGTGCTCTCCCTTTATATCCCGGGGGTGGTGGAGAGCGACCAGCTGCGGCTCATCGCCCGGCTGCTGGCGGAGGTGGATGCCGACATACCGTTCACCATCTTAGCCTTCTTCCCCCAGTATCAGATGAGAGCCTATCGCCCACCCAATGTGGAGGAGATAATCCGTGCCTACCACGAGGTGAAAGCCGAGGGGCTGAGGAAGATTCGGCTGGGGAATATCGGTGTCTTCGCCCGCCGTGAAGAGGACTTTCAGCTTCTGGCAGAAAAGGTAGACCCCGAAGCCTTCTAAAGGGAGTTTGACTTTATGCAAAAAAACATGCAATAAAGTTGCTTCCACCTTAAATAAATATGTTGACAGCGAATCCGATGGTCTGATATATATTTCTAATTCTCTGGATGACAATTACCGGGGGTTAGCTCCTCTTTTGCTGGGGGGCTAACCCTCTTTTTTATCATTTTAAGTGGCTATCTTTCCGGTATAGGCAATAATTCTTAGTTTATTTCCTATCATTTTTATAAATTATCCTACTTTTCCCACCGCCGATGGTGGAAGATGTGAAGCTAAAATTTGCCTGAAACAAAACTCGTTGTTCTTGCAAAATATATTCTTGAGAAAAAAATAAAGCTATTGTTCACTCCTGAAGGAGAGCAAAAAACAGAAAATGAGGGCTAAAAATACTTCTTAATATATCTATTTGACTACATATAAAAATGATAATAGTGCTTTACTTTACGCTTTACTGCTCCATACCTTAATAAGAAAATCCCCATTCCTTCCCTCCCGGATTACCCCAAAGAGATGAAATCTTTGCCATGAGGGTTTAATAACACCCTTCATGTTGACCTCAAGATAATCGATTTATCCACTTTTCTATCGCTAATATCTAACGCAAGCTATAAAGAGCAAATAATAACATATAGAGATATACTATTTACAATTTTTTGTATTTTTATACAAAATTGTGCACTAAAAAGAGGTTCTTTTCTGAAAGGCTGGCAACGGCAAATAAATAAATTAAATATTTTACATATAATTAGAGGAACGATAGTCTAAATTATTATTGTGGCATATATATTGCTTAATGAAGGGAGATATTTGATAAAGGAAGGAGGTGAAGGGAGGCAAAATAACACTCTGGTTTATTGGCAAATGGAACTTTGCTTAAACTTAAGCAGAAGAGATGAAAAAGCATATCTGTTTAGCTTCGCTGTTCATTTTGGTGGCTTCTGTGCTGGCTTTCGGGCAGACAGCCGATGTGGTGGGGCAGCTGTCTGATGAGACAGGTGCCGTGCTTCCCGGGGTTACCATCACGCTGAGGAATGTTGATACCGGAATGGTAAGGACCACGGTCACCTCTGAGCGAGGTCTGTACAGCATCCGAGCGGTTCCTCCGGGAAACTACGAACTCACGGCCGAACTGGATGGGTTTGAGACCGTCACCCAGACAGGGCTGAAGCTAACCATAGGTGCCACGGCTACACTCAACATCACCCTCAGGATAGCGGCGGTCAGAGAGGTTATCACGGTAACCGGATATATATAAGAATATGGAAATACATGTACCGATGAAACAATTATAACAAGGAGACTTCAGAAATGAAAAAACGGGCTGTATGTGGTTCTATTGCTTGTCTGTTCGCTGTGGTAGTGTGGCTTCTCAGCGGTTGTGTCATTGTGATTAAATACAAAACAGACAATGTTGACGTTAGCTCCGACCATTCTCCAGCGAAGGTTTATGTCAATGGACATCTAATGGGCATGACTCCTGTTAAGCTAAAACTTGAATCGGAAAAGGTTTACCACATTGAGTTCAAAAAGGAGGGTTTCGAAACTAAAAAGTTCACCATTACAAACCATGTTGGAGTAGGTTGGATTACTCTTGATATTGTTCTTGGCCTTGTACCTGTTATTGTAGATCCCGACACTGGTGCCTGGTACGAATTGAACCAGGACAACATAAATACCATTCTGGAGAAACAACAATAAAGTATAAAGACCACAGGTTGGCGACTTGTCTACGATTTATCACAATCTATTTCGTTGATGCCTTTCTAATCCCCATTTTATTCTGAGGGGAGCTTACTTTGAGGTTATTTAGCCTGATCCTGGTGGTGGGGATGGGGCTGATGGTCGGCTCCGGTCTCTATCTGGCCCCTCGCAGACCTCCTCCACCTTAAATATATTGACATCGAATCCGATGGTCTGATATAAATAAGTAGGCGTAAATACATGTCCCGATGAAACAATTACAACAAGGAGACTTTAGACATGAAAAAACGGGCTGTATTTGGTTCTATTGCTTGTCTATTTGCCGTAATGGTGTGGCTTCTCAGCGGTTGTGCCACTGTGTTTAAAGGCACATCAAACAATGTTAACTTTAGCTCCGACCCTTCTGCAGCGAAGGTTTATGTCAATGGATTTCTAATGGGCACGACTCCTGTTAAGCTAAAACTTGAATCGAAAAAAGTTTACCAAATTGAGTTCAAAAAAGAAGGTTTCGAAACTAAAACCTTCACCATTACAAACCATGTTGGAGTAGGTTGGGTTATTCTTGATATTGTTCTTGGCCTTGTACCTGTTATTGTAGATGCCGCCACGGGTGCTTGGTATGAATTGGACCAGGATAACATAAATGCCATTCTGGAGAAACAACAATAAAGTATAGAGACCAGCTGATGCTTCCGTTGCTAACAGGATGGAGACTTGGCTACGATTCATCACAATCTATTTCGTTGATGCTTTTCTAATCCCCATTTTATTCTGAGGGGAGTTTACTTTGAGGTTATTT
>JAOUOQ010000042.1 GCA_029880275.1 Candidatus Aminicenantota bacterium
GTTCAAGCAGGGGCATTGATACTCCCAGTGACCTCCACTGGGTCAAAGAACGGGTTTCTAAGAAGAGTTCTATGGAGGGCTCTTCTCAACTTACTTAGACGGAGACAAGAAGGATTAGAAAATGGCAGCCAAATTTATATTTGTGACCGGGGGAGTCATCTCCTCTCTGGGCAAGGGGTTAGCATCTGCTTCGTTAGGATGTCTGATGGAGAGCCATGGTTACAGGGTTGCCCTTCAGAAGCTGGACCCCTACCTGAATGTTGACCCCGGAACTATGAGCCCTTTCCAGCACGGCGAGGTCTATGTCACCGACGATGGAGCGGAGACTGACCTCGACCTGGGGCACTATGAGAGGTTCACCCACTGCAGGACCACCAAAGACCACAATTACACCAGCGGACAGGTTTACGAGACATTGATTCTCAAGGAGCGGAGAGGAGACTTTTTAGGGAACACGGTACAGGTCATCCCTCATGTTACCGATGAGATAAAGAGAGTCATCACTAAGATCTCACACGATGTGGATATAGTGATTGTGGAGATAGGGGGGACGGTGGGGGATATCGAAGGACTTCCCTTCCTGGAGGCAATCCGCCAGCTCAGGCAGGAGGTGGGTCCCCACAATGCTGTAAACATCCACCTCACCCTGGTTCCCTTTATCAAGACCGCCGAGCAGTTGAAAACCAAGCCCACCCAGCACAGCGTCAAGCAGCTCCGGGAGATCGGCATTCAGCCGGACATCATCCTCTGCCGCACCGACCGCTTCCTCCCCCCGGAGATAAAAGCCAAGATATCCCTCTTCTGCAATGTATCGGAGGAGGCGGTGATCACTGCCAAGGATGTGGAGTGCCTCTATGAGGTTCCCCTGATCTTCCGACAGGAGGGGCTGGACAAGATCGTCTTAAAGCTCCTCAATCTCCCCTACCATTATCAAGATTTGAAGGAATGGGAGGAGCTAATTGGCAGTATAAAGAACCCTGCAGATGAGATAACCATTGCAGTGGTAGGGAAGTATGTCCGATTCCACGACTCTTATAAAAGCCTTATTGAAGCGTTGAAACAAGGGGGCTACCCTCACAATCTAAAGGTGAACATAGAGTGGATTGAGGCGGAGGATATTGAGAAGGGTACTGCCCTTCACAGATTAAATGAGGTAGATGGGATTCTGGTTCCGGGAGGATTCGGAAAGAGGGGAGTGCTGGGGATGATAGAAACCATACGCTATGCTCGGGAGAATAAGGTTCCCTTTTTCGGAATATGCCTGGGGATGCAATGCTCGGTGATAGAGTTTGCCCGTAATGTCTGCCATCTGGAAGGCGCTGACAGCACCGAATTCGCTGAGCAAACCCCTCACAAGGTGATCCACCTCCTTAAGGACCTGGAAGGAGTCACGGATATGGGGGGGACTATGAGGTTGGGACAGTACCCCTGTCGTCTTGCCAATCCCTCCTTTGCCTATGAAGCTTATCAGCAGGAGGAGGTTTACGAGCGCCATCGCCATCGCTACGAATTAAACCGAGAGTATGAAGAGGTATTGGCTAATAAGGGAATGAGGATTGTCGGCGAGTCCCCGGATAAACGCTATGTGGAAATTGTGGAGGTAGCAGACCATCCCTGGTTTGTTGGCTGCCAGTTCCATCCCGAATGGAAGGCCAAGCCCCTCAAGCCCCATCCCCTATACAGCAATTTTATTAAGGCCTCTTATAGCTACCGGCAGAGGAGAAAGCGTTCTGATCACTGATGCCAACCAAAAAAATCAATATAACCGATAAATTAACCATGGGGGGAGATTCCCCCTTTGTGCTGATAGCGGGACCCTGCGTGATTGAAAGCGAGGAGCACACCCTCCACCTCGCCGCCAGCATCAAAGCGTCGGCAGATGAGCTGTCCATACCCTTTGTTTTTAAAGCCTCTTTTGACAAGGCGAACCGCACCTCCCTTGCTTCCTACCGGGGACCGGGGCTGGAGGAGGGGCTGCGCATTTTACACCGGGTTAAAGAGGAGTATCATCTTCCTCTCCTCTCCGATGTCAGCGAGCAGGGGCAGGTGGAGCGGGCAGCCGAGGTGCTGGATATCATTCAGATACCCGCCTTCCTCTGCCGGCAGACCGACCTGATATTGGCTGTTGCCCGAAGCGGAAAAGTGGTCAATGTGAAAAAGGGGCAGTTCTTAGCACCCTGGGATGTGGGACAGATCATCAATAAGGTCGTCTCTACGGGAAATGAAAAGGTGATGATAACCGAGAGGGGGACCTCCTTCGGATACAATAACCTGGTAGTCGATATGAAGAGCCTTTCCATTCTTAAGGGGTTCGGCTATCCGGTAATATTTGATGTGACCCACAGCCTTCAGCTTCCCGGCGGGCGGGGCGATTTCTCGGGAGGAAGGGCGGAGTTCATCGAGCCTCTTGCCCGGGCGGGGCTGGCTATCGGCATTGATGGGCTATTTATGGAGGTGCACGACGACCCCTCGGAGGCTCTCTCCGACGGGACAAATGTCCTGAAGCTGGAGCTACTCCCCCAAATTTTGCCTAAGCTCAAGGAGATAGACAGGGTAGTGAAGGGATTCTGATGGAGGTTTCGGAGAAAATCTTAGCCAAAGCCAGGCGGATTAAGCTCATCCTGATGGATGCCGATGGGGTTCTCACCGAGGGGAAGGTGACCTATGGGGACGGGAACCTGGAGTTGAAATCCTTTGATGTCAAGGACGGAGCCGGCATCGACCTTGCCCGCAAGGCAGGCATCAGGACCGGCATTATCAGCGGTCGGCAGTCTGGGGCGCTCCAGCGGAGGGCTAAGGAGCTGAGAATAGACGAGGTTCATCAAAAGGTCATCAACAAGGTGGAGGTATATAAGGAGATATTGGGGAGGTATTCCCTGCGGGATGAGGAGGTAGCTTATATTGGTGACGATATTCTCGACCTCCCCCTTCTGCTGCGGGTAGGCCTATCGGCGGCAGTAGCTGATGCTCATCCCGAGGTGAAAAAAAGAGTGGACCTGGTAACCACCTCTACCGGAGGGCAGGGCGCGGTTCGGGAGTTGATTGAGTTCATACTCCGCGCCCAGGGAAGGTGGGATACCATAGTGCAAGAGTTTCTAAGTTAAGCAAAAATACCGATGGAGCTTAAAAAGCGCTTTTTCAGGTCTCTTATATACTACGCGCTGCGTGGGGTGAAATGTGTGGGGTGGTTGTTGCCTCGCCAGTGGAACCTATGGGTAGGGGCTCAGATAGGACTGCTGGGGTATGGTGTTCTGAGGGCTGAGCGGCGAAAATCCATAAAAAATTTGGAGCTGGCTTTTCAGAGTGAAAAATCAGCCGAGGAGCTGCGAGGCATAAACCGAAGGGTTTTCGTCAATCAGGGGAGGAACCTCTTCGAGTTGTTCTGGCTGGCCAGGGTCTCCCCTTCGGAGCTGCTGCAGCAGGTGCATTTTCAGGGGATGGAGCACATGCAGAGAGCGTACCAGAGGGGGAATGGAGTCCTTCTGGTCACCGGGCATATAGGTAACTGGGAGCTCATGGCGGCGGCGGTAGCTGCGGCAGGCTACCCTCTGTGGGTGGTTGCCGCTCCCCTTTACGACCCTCGATTAGACGGCGTAGTAGCCGGCATCAGGAAGAGGTATGGGGTGCGAACAGTTTATCGCCACCACCCTTCAGCCCGGCGGACAATTCTTCGGGTTATAGAAAAGGGGGAGGTGATGGGGCTGTTGATTGACCAGGACACCAGAGTCAAGGGCGTCTTTGTCGATTTCTTCGGTCGCCCTGCGTACACTACTTCGTCTGCTGCGTCTTTAGCTCTGCGTTCCGAAGCGGAAGTGGTTATTGGTTATATTGTCCGCCAGCAGAACAATAGTATCACCATTGCCTTCAGACCCGCGTTGCTCCCCCTTCGCAGCATCAAGCGGGCGGAGGAGCTGGTGGCCAACACCCAGCTCTATACCTCTGTTTTGGAAGATATCGTCAGGAAGTATCCCGAGCAATGGACCTGGATGCATCAACGGTGGAAGACAATAAAGAGAGCACACAATTAACCGCCTTTCAGAGGAGGTGATTAATGAATATCTTGAGAGCAGTAATAATAATTATCCTCTTCTTTGCCCTGCTTATTCTGGCAGTGCTCAACTCCAAGGAGTCGGTGTCGCTCGATCTCTATTGGCGCACCATACCGGACATTCCGTTGATTTTTATCATCTTCGCCTCTTTGCTGGTGGGGGTGATAGTTGCCGGTATTATCGGACTGGCCGAGAACATGAAACTCAGGCTGACCCAGCGGCGTTTGAGGCAGGAAATAAGAAAGCTGGAGGAAGAGGTCAACTCACTGAGACATCTCCCTATCGCCGAGGGCATAGAGAGAGAAAAAGAGAACTTTAATCAGCCAAACAGACTGACAGAAGAGTTATAAGAGCCTAAACTTTCGTGCCTCATCTGTGTGGAGGGAAGGGGTTTCGGATGTTCTGGTATATATTAATTGCCCTGCTGGTGGGAGTTTTGCTGGGTAGAGTGTGGGCGATGTTCATACGCCCAGAGCCAGCGAGCTTTCGTCGGGAGGGGAGCCGAGGTTCGACTAATTATATTTTGGGGTTGAACTACCTTATATCTAACCAGACAGATTTAGCCATTTTGGAGCTGGGAAAGGCAGCCAAGCTGGACAGCAAAACGGTGGAGGTTTTTATCACTCTGGGGAACCTGTTCCGGGAAAAGGGTCATGTGGAGCGAGCGATTCAGATTCACAAGGGGGTGCTTCACCGTTCCCATCTGAGCGGTGTGGAACGCAACCAGGCGCTGCTGTGTCTGGGGATAGATTTTAAAAAAGCGGGCATCATCGACCGGGCCATCGGCATTTTCGAAGAGCTAATCCAACGTGACCCCGATAACATAAACGGCTACCTCAACCTCGCCGAACTGTATGAAGAGCTGATGGAATGGGAGAAAGCCTATGCTGCCCACGAGAAGGTATTGCAGATGGGATATACCGCCAATCGTATGGCATTGGGTTTTATTCAAAATGAGCTGGGGCTTATCTCCCTCGGGGACAAGGATAATTCAGGTGCCATTAAGAGGTTTCAAAAGGCGATTTCGAGCGACCCGACTGTTCACCCTGCCTACATCAATCTGGGGGACGCTTATCTTGAAAATGAGGAGGTTCACCCGGCTATCAACTGCTGGGAGAAGCTGGTAGCTATCACCCCGTTGAAGTCGTACCTGGTGTTTGACCGCCTGAAGAAGGCTTACGAGATGATAGAGGAACCCGACAGGTATGAATCTCTGCTGGTACGATTAGCCGGGGAGAATCGGAAAGATTGGCGAGTGAGGATAGCCCTGGCTGAGCATGACAGAGAAAATGGGAGAGCCAAAAAGGCTTATCGCTGGCTGCTGGAGGCTTCCCGCATTAATCCTCACTCTCTGACCATTCACCAATTCTTCTGGAGATTGCTATTAGAGGAAGGGCTGCCGCGGGAAAAAGTGGAGGAGTATGTTGATACCACACGGGAGATGGTTTTCTTTATTGACCCCTATATATGTCTGAAATGTCACTATAAGACCACCGAGATCCTCTGGAGATGTCCTCATTGCCACGCCTGGAATAGCTTTGTGGAGGAGAAGCTATAGTTTTCCCGTTTTGAGCTTATTCTCTTTCTGTGTAATAAACCCGGCTGGTCTCGGTTTCGAAAACCTCCACCGCCCACAGATAATAGTCCTCAGTATCTATTTTCCTCTTGAGATTATCATAGAGCCATTTGGCGATGTTTTCGGAGGTGGGGTTCTCTTTGTCAAAGGGAGGGAGGTTATTCAGCGACTTGTGGTCGAGCTGTCCGGTGAGCTCGCAGGTTATCTCTTTCAGGCGGCGGAAATCTATCACCATCCCCAGGCTGTTGGTGCGGTCAGCCCGGACATACACCTGCACCTTCCAGTTGTGCCCGTGGGGCTGGGCACAATCACCCGGGTAGCCTCTTACTTGGTGAGAAGCTGAAAATCCGGTCTCTATCATTATCTCGTACATTCTTAGCTCCTCTTCTTTCCCCAAAAAGAGATGCATCCTCTAAAGATTTTTTCCGGGAGGTATGGAGGAAAATTTTCTTCTCCAATCTTCCTTAAGGGATTGAAAGACCTCCTCTACCTGTCTCTCTGTGTCTTGCAAGTTTCCTGAGGTGGAAATCTTATAGTTCGCATAAAGGAGCTTCTCCCTGAGGGGGAGCTGGGCTGCTATTCTCTTTTGGGCTTCCTCCGGGGAGATTCCATTCCTCTCTATAAGCCTTTTGAGCTGGGTCTGTTCATCTGTATAAACCACCGTTATTTTGTCGAAGCGATGGTGGCTCCCGGTTTCTATCATAAGGGCGGCGTCCACTATCACTATCCCCTCGCCGCCAGAGAGAAGGTATTCCTCAATGAGCCTGTTCTCTTCCGCTATTACCTGGGGGTGAACGATGGAATTGAGCCTCTCTCTTTTCTCTCTGTCCGAGAAGACGATCGCTCCCAGCCGTTTTCGGTTTATTGTCCGGTCGGGATTTAAAATCTCCTCACCAAAATACTCTACCACCCTCTTCCAGGTAGGGTTCGGGAGTTGGAGGAGGTGATGGACTATTTTATCAGCATCGATGCAATAGCATCCTCGCTCTTCAAACATCTTGGCTATCGTGCTTCTGCCGCAGGCTATTCCACCGGTTAACCCTACCTTGAGGATTTTACCGCGGTGGGGTTCAGCCTCAGCCATCTCCTCTCCTCCTTCGGGCGGCTATCAAGGTGTTTTTCAGCAGCATGGCGATGGTCATGGGTCCCACGCCACCGGGTACCGGCGTCAGTGCCGAGGCGACCTCTTGAACCCTCGCTTGATGCACATCCCCTACCAGGGTATAGCCCTTTTTTTGGTGCTCCGCTAAGCGAAGCGGGTCGTCGCCGAAGATTCTTTTAATCTCCGCCAGGTCGCTGAGGCGGTTTACGCCGACATCGATAACCACCGCTCCCGGTTTGACGAACTCTTCGGTGACCATTGCCGGGCGTCCGATAGCCACCACCAGTATATCCCCCTCGGAGGTGACCCGGGGGAGGTTCTCGGTGCGGGAGTGGCAGATAGTTACTGTGGCGTGCTGGTGCATTAAGAGAATGGCAGTGGGCTTGCCTACTATGTTGCTTCTCCCCAGCATTACCGCCCTTTTCCCCTTAAGGGGGATGCCCTCTTTTTTCAGTATCTCCATAATTCCCGCAGGGGTGCAGGGGACAAAGCACTCCCGACCGGCGAGCAGGTTGCCGAGGCTCACAGGATGAAAGCCATCGACATCCTTCTGGGGGTCGACCGCCTGAAGGAGGAGACCCTCGTCGATATGTGATGGTAAGGGGAGCTGAACCAGTATTCCGTCGGTCTGGTCATCGCGGTTTAACTGCTCTATCTGGCGCAGCACTTCCTCGGTGGAAGAATTTTTCTCTATCAGAATGGTGGTGGAGCGGATGCCAATCTCCTCACAGGCTCTGGCTTTCATGCGGATATAGACCTGGGAGGCGGGGTGGTCTCCCACCAGAACCGTTGCCAGCCCCGGTTGAATGCCTGCGGTAGCCCTGAGCTTCTCTACGCCGAGCCGGACTTCGTCTTTTATCTGCTGGGCTATCTTTCTGCCGTCGATTATTCTGGCGGTCATCTTAATGTGCTATTTCCTTTTGTAGGGAAATCCCTCCCTAATTTATCAGGACAATAGAGGTATGCTCGCAAGCGGAGAGATTGTCTTCTTATAATTGATAGCCAAAGGTGCTATCCCTGACCAGAAAGGTCGTTCTATTATTTTTATACAGAGTTAGTCGGTTTCTCCCCATAGACCCCCTGGAGGACATTTTCTATGGCTATCATAGCCATTTTGGTTCTGGTCTCCAGGGTGGCGCTGCCGATATGAGGAAGCAGGACTACATTATCCATTTCAAGCAATTCGGGTTCTATACGGGGCTCGTTTTCATAGACATCAAGCCCGGCACCGGCGATGTTTTTTCTTTTCAGAGCCTCCACCAATGCCTTCTCGTTCACTATAGGACCCCGGCTGGCGTTTATGAGATAAGCTCCCGGTTTCATAAGCTGAAATTCTTTCTGGTCGATAAGGTGGTAGGTTTGGGAAGTGAGCGGCGGATGGAGGGTGATTATGTCAGAGGTTTTCAGCAGCTGATCAAGTGGTAGATAGGTGACTTTTAACCTCTCTTCCAGCTCGCTGTTGGCTCGCTGGATATCATAATAAACTACCTCCATCTCAAACCCGAAGGCTCGTTGGGCCACTGCCCTTCCTATTCTTCCCAGACCTATTATTCCTAACCTCTTTCCTTTTAGGTCGGACCCCAGGAAGAGGAAAAGCTGCCATTCTTTGAACTTGCCCTGCCGGGAAAACCTGTCAGCGGGGATGATGTTGCGGACTATGGAGAAGATGAGAGCCCATGTCAGGTCGGCGGTAGCGTCGGTCAGGACTTCGGGAGTGTTGGTGACATAGATGTTTTTTTGGCGGGCGTACTGATGGTCGATGTTGTCGTATCCGACAGCGACATTGGAGATGACCTTGAGTTTTGTGCCCGCATCGATGATATCGCGGTCTATTTTGTCGGTGAGAAGGGTCACCATCCCATCTTTGTCAGCGACCCGGCGAATGAGCTCTTCTCTGGATAAGGAAGTATCATCATAGTTGATGTCCGCCTCACACTTAGCTGTCAGCTTCTGGAGAACAGGCTCGGGTAATCTTCGGGTTACCAAAACAGAGGGTTTCATTCCATTCTCTCCTCTTCAGAATACATAATAGATATATAATGCTGATGAATTATCAAATCGCCCCTGATGCTAAGATTTGTTCTGAGATTTTAAAAACTTATCCCGGCACTGCGGAGAGCAAAAATGGTAGGTTTGCCCCCCGATGTTTTCAGTGATGGAGTTTCCTGCCGGGATATAAGTATTGCACACCGGGTCTTTGACCATATCCCCGGCATCGATTACTCGCTTGCCCCCGGAAGCCCCACCCTTAGCGGTTCCCCCCCTGGGGGAGGAGATGCGGGGTGGTGAGAAAGATATCAACTTCCATATCAGATAGATTACCAGAGCCAAAGCCAGCCAGAGGAGCATTCTCATTTGACAGCCTTCTTTCCTTACGACCTGTTAGCAAGTTTAAAGGATTTATAGCGTTATGTCAAGGGGAATGCCCCCTGGTGCCTTTGCGAAGCTGTGAAGGAACAGTATCCCCTTTTTGAGGAGTTCCACTCGGTTTGGTAAGCGCTATCATTCAGCTTAATTTCCCCTGGTCAGTTCCCGGTAGACGGCTTCCACATTTCTTGACAGGCTGGAGTTATATCCGCTGAAATGGCTGTATTTGGGAAGTCGGAGGTTCTCCTTGGTATCTTCCAGGGTTTGGCCCTGGTCGATGAAGTTTTTTACCTCCTGTCGCAGGTCGGATAAATAGTTGATAAACTCCTCCAGCCCGGCTATATCGGTCAACTCCCCATGTCCGGGGATGATGGTTTCCACCTCCATTTCCTTTACCTGGTTGAGTATCTCAATCCAGTGTGCAGTATCCGCTCCGGCTGCTACATCTATATAGGGAATTATCTGGTGAAAAAGGAGGTCCCCCAGGTGGATGACCTTTTGCTGAGGGAAGTAGACGACCACATCCCCGTTGGTATGCCCTGCTCCCATGTAGATGAGTTCCACTATGTAATCATCGAGGTATATGGTGCACTGAGTCTCAAAGGTGAGGCTGGGTGGGATTATCCGCAGCTGCTCCAGCTCCTCTGCCGTTCTCTTCAGCTCTTCCAGTCTCTGACGCTCCTCCTGGAGCTGGGGGGAATTCTGGGCTTCTAACTGAGCCACTTTTGCCTCCTGCTCGCGCAGCATCTGGGGGAGGCGAGAGGTACGGGATTCCTCGTTTCTGGGAAGGTCAAATTTGATGATGTTTTCCCGTGTGTTCTGATGAGAGATGATAGTAGCCAGAGGTGAGAAGACTTGATTTCCATGGGTATGGTCGCCATGGTAATGCGTGTTGACGAGATATCGGACCGGGGCGGTAGTGAGCTTCTTGACCTCCTGTACGATTTCTCTGGCGGTGGTCGGGTCGTTTTTGCTGTCGACCACTAACACAGCTTCTGAGGAGAGCAAAAAGGCACCATTCCCACCGTTCCCCACCAGGAGATAAAGGTCGGTGGCTATCTTCTGAACCTTTAATGCTGGGTTCTGTGCCTTTGCAGGGGTAATGCAGAGAAGGATAACACAGCCGAATATGATAGAGATTAGAGCATTACACTTTGTCCTCATTTCATCCTCCTTTGGTACAACCTAAGTGAATTAAGACCATACATTTGCTTTGCTGGAGCCTTTACACTTACAAGGGAAATAATATCATAGGACGGGGGAGATTCAAAAAGTTTTTGATATTAGAAAGGGTGTGATGGGAAGGGGAAGAGGGTTGTTTCTACTGCCAGCGGAAAAATCAGTTGCAATGAGAGGAATTTCGTCTTAAAATAAATGAATCTAAAATTTGGGGGTAAGAGATATGAAATTGATGGATAGAGCTAAACAGAAAGCTTTAATCCAGATGTTAAAACTCCTCCCCAAGGTTTCCGATAAAAACCTGATTAGACTTACCTACTTAGCCGAAAAGATTGATTATAAAGAAGGGTATGTTGAGGCCATCAAGACTATCAGAAGAGCCTTCGAAGAGCAGACCCCATATGTGGTTCTTGGCAAAAGAATACTGACCAAGCTCTCTCCTAAATGCCGGG
>JAOUOQ010000258.1 GCA_029880275.1 Candidatus Aminicenantota bacterium
CCGGAAAAATAGTAGGGCAGAGGATAAGCGGGATTGATGGTAATGGCTAACTGGTAGTGCTTCAGAGAGCTTTTATAATCTCCATTGGTGAAGAAGATCAGTCCGATCTGCGTGTGGGCTTCTCCCTTCACCTTAGGATCGGGCTCCGAGGCTAATAGCTTCAGATATTCGGCTATGGCTTCATAATACTTTTTGTGTCCGAAATAGTAGTCAGCCAGGGTGAAATAGGTCTCCGCCACCCGGGGGTTGATAGAGATGCTGCGGGAAAAGCATCTCAGGGCATGGGTGAGTCGATTTTTTTGATTCAGGTATAAGCGACCTATGGCATTCCAGGCGGCGATGAAATGCAGCTCACACTCAAGGGACTTCTGGTAGTATCTCTTCGCCTGGGAGATCTTTCCCTCTTCCCAGTAACAGTGTCCCATCATCCAGTAGGCTCTGGGATTGTTGGGGTTAAGTTTAACCGATTCTTTAAGGTAGCTGACCCCTTTGTCATATTCCCCCCGGGCATAGTAGAGGTATCCGAGCACCATATAAGTGGCGTAATCTTTGGGATTGAGCTCCAGAGCCCTCAGAGCGGCATCCTCAGCTTCAGCTCTTTTTTCCATGTAGTAGCTTACCAGAGCGAGATTTCGGTGCGTCCAATGAACAGTGGGATTTTCCTTCACCAGGCGTGAGCACTCCTTCTCTATAGATACCAGACCTTCTTCGTCGACAGCTGCAGTGGCAATGGTCAGCTCGAACCACGCTTGGTCGTTCCGAGGGTCGTATTTGAGAGCCTGGCGGGCTGAGTTGATGGCCTCCTGGTCCATATCCCTGAGGTTATAAGCATGAGCCACCTGCGAGAGTAGGTGGGAGTCACGGGGGGAGCTTTCCTTTTGCCTCTCCAGCTCCGTGAGTTTCTCGTCCAGAAGCCTGGTGAAGGTAATTTCCCTGGACACACTCATATTCAAATGCTCATCGTCCTTAAATTTATTAATACCCTTTTACAGTGTCCTTATAACAGAATTAAGGGGAAAAGTAAAGATTTTATTACCTTCGGGCAGAAGGGAGGCGTGCAGGTCAACATTTTCTGATTGCTATCTGTGAGGAGGTCGCCTGCCAGAAGCCTTCTCTGTCGGAGACATATTTGCCAGGCTAAGCTAATAATTGGGTAAGGGATTAATGGGTGGGTGAGCGCTGAGCGAAAGCGCCTGGAAAGGCGGAGCTGGAAGCTGTTACTCCTTTAAAGCATAAATAGAAAGATGAGGTTGTCAATCCTATTTGACCTTCTTCTTCAGCCTTTTGATGAAGGCATCGATCATCTGGTTCTCGTAGATCACCGAGTTGAGAAACAGGCTTTCCACCAGGTAGGTGTTCCTATCCTCTTCGGGCATCTGGGCAACAATGTTCTCAATCTCCTGTTTCATATCCTTGTAGGTGTGCTTGAGCTCCTTCTTGAGGACGACCTCCTGATAGAGGGACTCGATAATGGCCATTAAGTCCCCATCCAATTCTATCTCCTGACCGGTGAGCATTTTTATCTTCTTCATTAAATAGCCCCAAAAAAATTGCTTAGAGGTTCAATCCTCTCTGGCAAAGCTGGCGGTAGCTTCTTCCTCGGTCTCATAGATGGGAATAACCTCGTCCACCCTGGTGAGCGCTAAGATATTTTTCACCCTCGGCTGTACACCCGCCAGCGCCATTCTTCCTTTCTGGTCGGCCAAGCGACGGTAGATGTCCATAAGGAATCCCACCGTGAAGCTGTCAATGTAGCTTACTGAAGAGAGATTCAGCACAAGGTGAACAATCCCTTTATCTATTAGGTCGTATAGCCCATGGTGCAAGGGGTCGAGATTATCGTAGAGCAACTTCCCTATCTTCAGCCGGATAATGGTGATGTCTCCTACCTTCTCCATATTAAAGTCCATCTGAGTTGCCTCCTTCGCTAATCCTCCTGTCAATTAATGACATTCGACTTAAATTTATCATAGCCCCTATCGGCTGTCAAGTTTGTCCTTGCCTGATGAACATTTTTTAGATATAATTCGTTTGTTTTAATAGGGAGGATTGTTATGCAATTGTCCAGCCGAAAACTATATTTCCTCTCGCTTTGTTTTATGGCCCTCTGGCTGGGATTGATAATCGGAGCACCCTTTCTCATCTCCCTTCCCTCTCTTAATTGTAAGAAAGTCGCTTTTCTTATTTATTGGTTTTTCTCCCCGGTCTGTCATCAGCTCACGGAGAGTTCATTCATTATATACGAAAATCAGATGGCAATTTGTTCCCGTTGCTTTGGTATTTATCTGGGGATGATACTGGGGGTCTTGATTTACCCTCTTCTCCGCTCCTTTGACTTTACGAGGGTGATTCATCGGCGATATATGATGCTGGCCCCCCTCCCCATGGTAGGAGATGTGGTTCTTCTGGCGATGCGGGTGTATCCCCCTCTTCTATGGCTCAAGACGCTTACGGGTCTGCTCTTCGGCTTCGCGCTCCCCTTCTATCTCCTGCCCGCCCTCTATCAAATGGTTAATCAGTGTGTTAGTTTTAAATCTATGGCATCCTTAATCCAAATAAGGGGGTTAAAGTAATGAACAAAGAGTTTTACTTCAAAGCAGCTCTCATAGGTGGATGTGTAGCCGGGTTCCTGTCGGTCATCCCCATTGTAAACTGGCTGAATGTCATCTGCTGCCTGTGGGTTCTGGTGGGAGGAGGGATTGCGGTCTACATCCTCACCACCTCCGCTCCCGGCCCGGTTACTTACGGTGATGGGGCGGTGGTGGGGCTGCTGGCAGGTCTGATTGGTGGAGTAATATCAGGAGTTATCAACCTGCTGCTGCGTATCGCCGGTTTCGGAGCGGGAATGGCTGCGCTGGAGCAGCTGGCAGAGCGCTTTCCCCAATTTGAGGAGTATATGGGGATGGCTCGAAC
>JAOUOQ010000259.1 GCA_029880275.1 Candidatus Aminicenantota bacterium
GCATGAGTGCCCGGGCAGTTGAGTTTCCGTGTCTTGGGTCTGAGAGGCTGAGGGCAATGCCAGAAGCGAACACAGCCCTGCGCCAATACCGCATTTTCCAATTGATTCTAAAAACTTTCTCCTTTCCATATGTATGACCTCCATATTGATTTAAGTGATAACTCCTATAAATTTGATTCACTGCTCACCACTATGGGGCAGTTACCAGCGAGAATTGATGTATAGGAATATACTTTTCGGAGGACTATAATCATCCGCATTCTTGGTTCTTTTCTGCCTGCTAATAGCGATGAATAACTCTACCACACAGGAAATTACATTGTCAATAGATTAGATAATAACAAAAGGGTTAAATTATTAGATGCAACCGATTTTTTCAAACGGCTGATAATAAATGCGAAAGAGAATAAAAAGAGCTGAAATAATTAATTATGCGTCTTTTAGTTAGACTTGCTTCGTCTTATTGCTATAATGATTTAACTTTGCTGTGTTTTGCGAAGTGCGAAGCACTTGGGCGAATGAAGTGAGCCGCAAAGCCCGTGTTATCTGACTTATTCCACGGGCCTCATATCGCTCACTTTCTTTGTCGTTCTTGCCTTATCCGGCAGGAGGCCAATAGCTTTCGCCATAAACGAGATGGTTAAACAATCTCTATGAGCTGGATATCAAAAGTCAGGTCTTTCCCCGCCAGAGGATGGTTGGCATCTAATTTCACGTTCGCTTCGGAGACATCGATCACCGTGACTATAATTGTTTGACCATTCGGTTGACGGACTTGTAACTGCTCACCGGCTTTTGGTTTCAAGTGCTCCGGAAATTCGTTTCGATTCACCTCCAGTAACATTTCTTCACGGTGTGGGCCATACGCTTTGTCTGCTGGGACTTTGGTGGTTTTCGATTCGCCCGGCTTCATCCCGGCTACGGCTTGTTCAAAGCCCAGGATTAATTTACCCTCGCCTATGGTAAATTGCAGAGGGTCGCGCTTAATAGAGGAATCAAATACCGTACCGTCATCCAATTTGCCCGTGTAGTGAACCTTAACGGTATCACCCTGTTTTGCCTGTGCCATTCTTTCCTCCTCTTGTTTTGCAGTTATTACCATCCAGGGAATATTTCAGATAACCGCATGTTAGGTGAAGTTTGGCTCAAATTGCTCATCATTATTGTTCAGCTCTCAATGCCTCAGCACCATTTTCTTCAATACAGATAAAGGTAAAGGATCAACAAGGTAGCCCTTTAGCAGCCTATAGGCAACCTCATTGATGATACAGAGTGCTTGAAAACCCTTATTTATATGTTCATTCAACAGAAATGATAACAAGTCAGCATTTAAGTAAAACTCAATACGATAGTCTTTGATTGCTCTAATGTGGTAAAAGAGTTAGTAGACTTGCGCTATACTCAGGTATGACTCAATCCCGCACTTTTCGTTAATGGGATACATTTTAGAAGTGACATTATCACCGCCTTCTCCTGCAAGCATTCTCAGCTTTTTATATATCTCCTTCTACTTACATGAGTCTATATTACTATTTTTCTATCACTTTTGTTTCCTTTTTATACAAATTCTGAAACTTAATTTATTATTATAACCTCAGATAGCTTTTTATTCAACATTATATAGGCTTAATATTTTTATTATTTATTTCCTTTGACATTATGGCAAGAGAACCATAGATGGGAGAAGAATCCCACTTCCTCAGAATGTTTTTATCTTACCTGCCTTCAATTTCTCAAGGAAGCTCTTGAGTTCGGGCTGGTTGGGGTCAACTTTCAGGGATTCCGAGAGAACCTCAATCGCCTTCTCCCGCTGTCCCGTTTTGTAGTATGCCTCGCCAAGGGCGTTGAGCAGAGCGGGGGTGGGGGGAGCCGAAGATGGTCCCCTTGCTGGAGAGATATTTCCCTTTGACCATTGCCTATTATGCTTTTCCTCAGCAATGGAGACACCGGCTGAGGACAGCCAGTTTAGCGAATAACCTCTTCAGGAACTTGTCGAGATTTATGGGCAGATTCCCCGGCTTTCAGGACAAGGAACACAGCTGCCGGGTGTTAGGAACTTATCTGTTAGGTGTAGAAAGATATAAACAAGCTTAGGAGATACTCTCTTATGGCTTTTGGAAAAATTTCAACATTAATTATTGACAGAGTTCGATGGAGAAACCCCTTGACCATTGATAGCATAAGAACTTATAATACTTTAAATAAATAAGGGCTATAAAAATGGACCAGGTATATATAGAGGACATCAGCAAATATGTTGGGCAAGAGGTCACCGTCAAAGGGTGGCTGTACAATAAACGCTCCAGCGGTAAAATAAGGTTCCTTTTAATCCGAGACGGCACCGGCCTCATTCAAGCAGTTCTCTCTGAAAGCGATGTCCCCAAGGAGATTTTCCAGCTTTACGACGAGATTACCCAGGAATCGTCCATAATTGTCAAGGGTGTGGTAAGGAAGGAGGAGCGCTCTCCGGGCGGTTATGAGCTCTCCCTGAGAGACATCAAGATTGTCCAGATTGCTGAAGAATACCCTATTACTCACAAACCCCACGGGATTACCTTCTTGATGGACCATCGCCACCTGTGGTTTCGGTCAAGTCGGCAGCACAGCATTCTGAGGGTCCGAAGCGAGGTTATCAAAGCATGCCGCAACTATTTCGACGAGAGGGGATATGTTTTAGTCGACAGTCCCATTCTCACCCCGGCAGCTTGTGAGGGGACTACCACCCTGTTTGAGACCGACTATTTTGGCGAGAAGGTATTTCTCACGCAGAGCGGGCAGCTTTATCTCGAACCCGCTGCCATGGCTTTGGGTAAGGTTTACTGTTTTGGTCCCACCTTCAGGGCGGAGAAGTCAAAAACCCGTCGCCACCTATTAGAGTTCTGGATGGTGGAGCCAGAG
>JAOUOQ010000043.1 GCA_029880275.1 Candidatus Aminicenantota bacterium
GCTGCTGGAGCCTCCGACAGGCGGCTTGCTCGTTGGCCGGGTTCACATAGGAGTGGAGAAAGCAGATGGCGACCGACTCCACTCCCTCCCTCTTTAGCTCCTCTACTATTTTGTCCACCTCAGCGAGGTCGACACTTTCCAGCACATCCCCATCGTAGAGGGTCCTCTCCGACACCCCAAAGCACAGCTCCCGGGGGATGAGCGGCTCCCTCTTCTCCACCATAATGTTATACAGCTCCCTCCTGGTCTGCCGACCTATTTGCAGCAGGTCTTGGAATCCCTGCGTGGTCAGCAGGGCGAGCTTAGCCCCCTTCCTCTCCAGAAGGGCATTGGTAGCCACAGTGGAGCCATGAATGATGTCCAACCTCTCCTCTAAAGCCTGGCTCTCCCTCAGTCCTTTTAAAATCGCCTCCCCGGGATTATGAGGAGTAGAAAGAACCTTATATACCTTCATCCCCTCAGGGGTCAGAAAAACAAAATCGGTAAAGGTCCCTCCGGTATCAATCCCTATTCTCAAGGTTCAAACTCCTCCCGATAGTTCGCTTAATTATTAGATGTTGTGTCATTGGTCAACTTTTTTCTTCATCTGGTCAAAGCGGATGAACATCGCCCCTCTCCATTCAAGAGCCTATGTAATCACATTGATATTTTACCCTATTTTTGATTCTGCTGATAGGCTAATTTTCTAAGCCTTGTGCACTTTATCATATATTTTGCTCTGCATAAAGGATAAATATTAAAATTTCCCTTTACTTAATAATTTTATTTATGCTATAATTTGGTCAAATTAGAAAACATTAGACACGGGGAGCGAGGGAAATGAAAATGAGAAAGAAAACGACATTTTTTTATCTCTTATTAGTGGCTTTAGGGTTTCTCTTGCTGGGGGAGGCACTTATTCAAGGACAGGAGAAGGAGCAGACCCAGCAGGAGAAGTATGTATTCAGGGTGAAAGTAGAAGAGCGGTTATTGGATGCCCTGGTGGTTGATAAGAAAGGGAATCCGGTTAGCGGTTTGAAGAAGGAAGATTTCCAGCTTCTTATTGATGGCAAAGAATACCCCATAGAATCTGTTCAGGAGATAAAGATACCGGAGCAGTTCAGGGACATAAAGGCAAAGAAGGTGATATTAAAGGACATCGCTATCCCCAGTGAGACAAGCAAACTCCAGCATCGCCATTTCATTATCATAATAGGGGCGGGCATGATGAATCACCGCGAGATAAGGCGTGCCCAGAAAGATATTAGCAAATTTATCGATAGCCAGCTCCTCCCCACTGACCGCGTGGTAATAGCCCTGGTGGGTAGAACAGTGCGAGCCATCACCGGCTTTACTTCCGACAAAGAGAGACTCGTGCAAAGCCTGGAGATTCTTACCGACCCCAAGAAAACAAAAGAGTCGGAGTTGGTCGATTTTGGGGGAACCAATCCCTTCCTGGAGATTCAAGAGCTGGGTGACTATCGAAGTGATGAAAGGGCTGAAGCAACTGATAGCATGCTGGATGAGGATAATCCCGAGACGGTTGACCTTTCACCCGATGTCACCTGGCTCCAAAAACAAGCGGGTCAACTGAGCCGGGAGACTTTAGCTCGCATTTTTATGGACAATATATGGCGCATTGCCAAAAGCCTGTCAACTATTCCGGGAAGAAAAGTAATGTTCATCTTCAACAGCGGTTTCGACCTTATCCCTTTCCAGCCCCCCAAAACAAGCATTTCATCAACCGACTGGAAGTCGCTGACTCTTGCCGATTATCAGGAGTTTGAAATGGAGGTGGACCCCATCGCCTCTATAAACAAGGTGCCCGAGTTTTACAAGGTAATAGACGAATGTAATAAATCTAATATCTCCATCTACTCCTTTAACACTGCGGGGCTGCTTTCCAGCACTGATGAGTCTCTGCTGGATGCCGGAGGGGACCGCAATGTATGGCTGAAAAAGAAGCAATTCTACAAGAACTCCTGGCTTTACATATTAGCCAACCAGACCGGAGGAAAATACTACCAGCAAAGCAACACTTACAAGGATGCTCTGGAGGATGTCAACTATGAGAACAGCCTCTACTATCTGGTGAGCTTTAATCCGAAAAATATTGCCAGCGAGGAACCCAAAAGCATCAAACTGGCGGTGAAGAACCCCGACCTCACGGTTAGGGCCTACCGAACCCTCCATAAAGCCAGGGACTTCTCCTTACTGAGCGACGAGGAAAAGGAGGTCGAACTCCTCAAATATCTGTTCAGCGATAGAAAGGTATTCGATTTCAGGGTGTCAACCAATGTTATATTGAGCCCGCACCCGGTTGAGGGATTGAAGTTAGCTTTTCTGATGGTCTACTTACCAACTCAAATGTTCACCCTCTCTCCCCCTGTCCGCTATGACCTGGCCATATACTTCGATGACCCCATGGGGAAAGATAGCATGTTAACCATCCGCTACTGTCAGATCGATGATAAAAAGCAGCTTGATATATTAGCCAAAAGCGGGCTGAAGTATATCATCCCTCTGGAAATTTCACCCAACAGCAATCTGATGAAGCTGTCGGTTATGAACCACGCCAGCGGTGAGGTCTGCGTGGTGGAGCGCCCGGTGAGCTTAGCTATGACCGAGCCCTTCAACATCAGCAGCCTTATGCTGTTTAATCCCCAGGAGGATGTCCCCTTCTTCCAGAATCCCGAGGAGTATGAGACCCTGAAATTCCTCTCCAAAGAACACCAGGACTATCCTCATCCCCTCCAGCTCCATGGGATAACCTATGTTCCCACACTAAAGACGGAATTTACGACCAGCGATTTCCTCGGCTTTATGTTCTCGATAAAAGATAGTCTGGCATCAAAGGAGATTTTGAAACCCTTCAAAGTGGTCATTATAATAAAGGATAAAAATGATCAGACAGTCTTCCGGAGAGAGCTGATAAAATCTCAAGCCCATTACGAGGGATATTTCTATCAATACTGGGGTGCTATTCCGTTGACGAAGTTCATCCCCGACCCCTATCAGATGCAGATAGTAATCACCCATCCAGACTCCACCAAGGCTGCCATTCTCACAAGAGACTTCCGGGTTATTATCTGATTCCGCATCGGTGCCGATTGGATGATTTCCTTGCGGAATCCCCCCTATTATCCGATGGTTGATAATTATGGCAAAACTGGATAAATGGATACCGTTAATCTTAATCCTTCTCATTACTTTCCCCTTATTTGGAGGTGAATCCCCCACCAGCAGGATCTTAAAGGTTAAATTAGCACTGGATGAGAGCTATCCCCCCAGGGATTCATCTCAGAAAGGGATAGAGGAGGCAATCCTCACCGCCTCCCGCCATTTTGAAAAGGAGTTCGATCTCAAGTTTACCCTGGCAGAGGTCTCCTCCTGGCAATCGGACAAAGGACTGAAGAGCTTCGATGAGCTGTTCATTGACATGCAGAGAAAAGTGGACCGAGGAGAATGCGATATTGTTATCGGACTCACCGCCCGGCGGTTACTCCGGGGAGAACTTCTGGGAGGCGCCTCCTATAGAAGTGGTAGCATATTAATAAGATGGACGTCTCCCCAGCAGGACCTGGGCTTGCTCCTTACTCACGAGTTAGGACACCTCTTCGGGGCGGTCCATACAAAAAATCGCCACAGTGTGATGAACATGAACCCCGACACCAGCGACTTTGACAGAGAGAATGCAGCTCTGATCAGGTTGAATCGTGAGCGGCGGTTCCTTCCCCATCTCTTCCCCATCAGCGGTCAGCAGCTGGAAGAAGCCCTCCATAGCTATCAAAGGCTGACGGAGATGGGGGATTACAAGAATCTTGATGCTGACATCTTTCTGATAATGACCCTGATGGAGTTTGAAGACTATTCAGAAGTTGTCGACGGGTGTCAGAAGTTGCTGAAAAAAACGCCACACTCTTCCTCTATAAGGAACCTGATGGCTATCGCCCTCAGAAGGAGTGGTTATATAGATAGAGCCATCGAGGAATATGAAACAATCATTAGGGAAGACCCCTTAATTCCCTATGTTTATTACAACCTGGGCATAGCCTACTCGAAAAGAGAGGATATTGACAAGGCCATTATCCAATATCAGAAAGCTGTTTACCTGATGCCCAGCCATTATCAGGCTCGCACCAATCTCGCCCATCTCTATCTGGAAAAAAGGCTGCTAAACGAGGCAGAGGAGCAATGCCGTCAAGCTCTGGCTATTGAAAATGATTATGGCGAGGGGCATTCTGTCCTGGCGGCCACCTATCTGCTAAAGCAACAGCCGGAGGAGGCTTATTCCGAGTGCCAGGTGGCCCTCAAGCTTAATGATCAGCTTTCCTCAGTCTACAATACCATGGCGGGATATTATATCTTCAAGAACCAGAACCAGGAGGCGGAGAAATGGTGTCTCAAATCCTTGGAGATAGACCCGCGCTATCATAAAGCCTACTATAATCTGGGAAACATTTATTATGCAATGGGAAAATTTCCCGATGCAGTTAAGAACTACCAGGAGGCTATAAAGCTCAAATCTAACTATCTGCAAGCCCACTTAAACCTCGGGCTTACCTACTACCGAATGAATCAACCGGAGCAGGCAGGGGAGGAGTTCGACTATCTCTTAGCTGACCACCCCGACTACGAACCCGCCTATGAGAACCTCTTCTCCCTTTACTTTGAGGAGAAGAAATTTGATGAGGCGGAGAGGATTTGTCGTAAGGCCATAGACTATGGAGTTAACAATCTTCGGTTTTATCAATATTTAGCTATGGTGTTAGGCGAGCTGGGAAAAGCACAGGAGGCGGAGAGATACTATCAACTTGCGCTGGAATTGGACCCTCAAAGTTCCGCCATTTATCTTGCGCTTGCCAACCTCTATTTCCGTTATAACCTCCTCGAGAATGCTGCCCAACATTACCTGAAAGCCCTTGAATTCGACGATAGCCTGAAAGATGCTCACAACAATCTGGCGGTAGTGTATTTTTATCAGGAAAAATATGAGCTCGCCTGGGAGCACCTGCAGCAGGCTGAGAAGCTGGGATTAACACCCCATCCCGATTTTGTAAACAAGCTGAAGGAAAAGCTTAAATCAAAATAGCGGGCTTTTTCTCTTAAGGATGAAATAGAGGACTAATTTTCCTTCCTGAGCTGCTCTAAGAATTGCTTCACCAGAGGGGCATCAGGAGAATTGGGTGCCAGCTCCAGAAACTTCTCAAAAGCCTTGATGGCTTCATCCTTCTTCTCGAGGGCAACAAAAGAGTAACCCATCTTCAAATAGGGAACCTCCCACTCGGGCTTAAGCTCCGCCGCCTTTTGATAGCTTTCCAGTGCTTTCTCATGATTCCCCGCTATAGCATAGGTCTCCCCCAGGTTATAAAATATCACCGGGTCGGTCGGATTCTGAGCGATGACCTTCTCAAAATAGATAATAGCTTCCTCCGTCTTATCCATGAGGACATAGCTCTCACCTATATTCATAAGGGCAGCTGTCTGGTCGGGCTCCTGCTCCAGCACCTTCATATAATTCTCAATAGCCTTTTGATAATCCCCCTTCTCCTTGTAACAGTTTCCCAGATTCACATAATATCGGTAATACTCAGGGGCGCTGTCAACCACCTGCTGGAACTTCTCAATAGCCTCATCGTATCTCCCCTGCTCAAAGAGTTCATTGCCCTCCTTGATCAAGGGGTAGTTAGGGTCGGCCTCGGCAATCATCTCACCGGTAAGTTTTATCAGCACGAATTCCAAATTCGGGTTGCGAGCAGCCTGGCTAATCTGCTGGGTAATCATCAACGGCTGGTAGCCCGGGGCGATGGCGGTGAACTCGTAGAGCCCCGTCACCAGTCGGGAGAAACGGAACCGTCCCCTTTCGTTAGTGGTGGTGGTGGACTCCTCCTCGGACTCTTTGATATAAGCCCTTATCTTAACGCCCACAATAGGCTTGCCCTCTTCATCAACCACTGTCCCCACTATAACCCCCTGGCCTCTCCCCTGCATTGCCAGAAGAGAAGCGCTGGTAAATATCATCAGCCCAATAACTATCCATAAGATAAATTCTCTCTTCATAACATCACCCCCTATTTAAGATTTCATTAATATATTAGCATATATCCCAACAAAAGGCAACGCCATTTAACCCCTTAGCTCCCTAATTGACAAACCGCCCATCATCACATTATACGTTAATAAAAATTTTGTAATCAAAGAAACTTATGGTATAATTTTTAAGAGAACTTTAAAAATGAGTTAAATTTTAAAACACCTAATATCAAAAAGGGGTAAGGTGATGAAAAGATTCACAATATGCGCACTCCTTATGTTAGCCTTTGCAGTTATCTTATGGGCGGGGGGAAAAGAATTCTGGAACAGCAAACCCTATACCGAGTGGACGGAGAAAGAGGTGGAGAAGATGCTCACCGACTCCCCATGGGTCAAAAAATGGTATTACGACCCCAGCCGCTACTCTGCCATGCAGGCAACCGACCGTCCGGAAACCAGAGACCTGAGGGAAGCTGGCTCCATCCGTTCCGAGATGCCCACCCAGCCTTTCACACTCCTGATAGCCTGGAGCACCGCTCAGCCCTGGAAGGCAGCCGTTATGCGCAACCAGCAGCTTGCTACCGGGAAATCCAACCCCGAACAGGAGAAGGCGTTCATTGAAGGGGAGGAGCCACTCATCAGAATCCAGGTGATGAGCACCAATCCCCGTCTCCTTAAGGGGCTCACCACCGAACAGCTCCAGGAAAGCACCTATCTGGAGGTCAAAGGAAAAGATAAGGTGAAAATCCCCATCGCTCGCTACGCCGCCCCGGACAAGGACAACCCCAATGTCGCCCTCTACATCTTCCCTAAGGAGTATGAGGGAAATCCGGTGCTCACACCGGAGGTTAAGGAGATATCCTTCTGCACCAAGATATCTAAAGCTGAAATCAAGGTCAAGTTCAAGACCAAGGACATGAAGGTCAACGACCAGATAGAGTGGTAACCCCCTTGCTGGAAAGATAAAAATGGGGAAGGGACTCCCCCTTCCTTGCGGAGATAACAACCCTTCCCCCCGAAGAAAAAAACTATCCTTATCTAAATCAACCTTCACCTTTCTCCCCCCAATCTCTCCAGGGATAAAAAAAAGCCCGGGAGGACAATCTCCCGGGCTGAGCTCTATCCCAGATTAGAAGCTATAACGCACCGCAAACCTGACGGCTCGGGCACCCAGGGTGTAGGGGAAGTAGGCATCCAGGTAGTTGGCGCGGTCAACACGATCATAAGAGCGGAGCACAGGAACATTGTTAAACAGGTTGAAAATATCAACTATCCCGTGGAGCCTGCCGGGACCTAAGTCAAAGGTCTTCTCAAGCCGCAGGTCAAGGCAGTAGTAGGTGTCGTTATACTCTTCACCAGGCGTGTAAGCATCGATTTCGACTGTAGAAGAATAGTAGCCGTACCACTTGCTGGCTGGGAATACATCGTTGCGGGGGAATCCTTTGCGGGTGTTCAAGAAGCCACCCAACCTGATCCCGTAGGGGAGCTCGTAGCTGGCGGTCAGCTTCAGCATCCAGGGGATGTTATCCCCATAGATTCCGCCATCTTTCAAACCCACATCCTCCGGATAATCGATGCTCTCACCCTGCAGCCCCTTAGGCCAGTGCTGGGAAGCCCGTCCAATGGTAAGGGCCGCGCTGCCCATCCACTTGTTGCTGTAACGCTTGGTGAGAACGATATCCACCCCGCTGTACTGGGTGTAGTAATCGAAGTAGTTGGTGCGCTCATCGGCAGTATAGTCGTCGTCACCGCCCGGCTTTATCCAGTTGTACACAGTCCCGTTGTAGGTCTGCCCATCGGGTGCGGTGTAGCTGACCGATTCGGGTTCCCAGCTACTAAAGTCTATCTTATCGCTCCAGTCGGGGAGGTAATACCAAATCCAGGTGTAGTTGTCAATGTATCGGTAGTGGTAGGAGACGGTCAGAGCCAAATCTTCCATCAGCTCCCGGTCAAATCCACCCAGTATCTCCCAGGTGCGGGTAGCCCCATATCCTGGGGCTGTGCGATATTCAGCGGCTTTGGCCATGGGGTCGGCCGGGTCATAGTTGTAATACCGCAAGGTAAGCTCATCGGGGACATCCACATGCATGTCATCATTCAGGTCATCCCACCACCATCTGCTGTAAATACCACCGATCACATTCCCCCAACCGCCTCTCCAGGTGCTGGGCATCTCGCTGTAGCGGGCGACATTGAAGCGGACGGCAGTCTTCCCATCTCCGGTGAGGTCGTAGTTGAGACCGAAGCGGGGGTTGAAGTCCTTCCAATCGAAGTTCTTCTCAATCCCTGGGTCGTATACGCTGGCGGCATACTGATCACCAAAGAAGTTGCCTTTAACATCGTGAGCTTTCCGTCCACCCGTCGACATGTCATATCGGAAACCAACATTAATGGAGAGCCTCTCTCGGGAGTAGGTGTCCTTGAAGTAGATGCCAGTCATGCGGATGAATTCATCATAAATCGTTTGATCCGTTAACATGTAGACGTAATTTCTGGCGGTCCCCTCACCATAGTAGGAGATGCTCAACCCCTGCGGGTAGATGGTGATAGATGTTACCGCCGGGCGTCTGTGCTGGAAGCCGATTCTGAACTCGTGGGAACCGCCTAAGAGCTCGTCCACATAGATGTTGTTGTCGATATCAACCTCGTGCTGAGGTCTCTTGGTGTCGTAGTCATACTGAGCAGTAAACCACAGCTTGTTGGCATCGCGGTCCCTGACGGCCTGTCGGGTGGTCAGATAAGCCATATCCTGTGGCGCCAGGTGGAAGTAACCAGAAAGGAAACCGTAGCGGATGGAGGTGAAAAAGTCGGGGTTCCAGTAGTGCTGGTCGTCAACCCGATAGTAGGGGGAGGGACCACTCTGCACATGATAGGCATCGGGGTCGTCCTGGGGGTTTGTGCCGTTGCTCCTTGAGCGGGTGGGCCAGTTCTTATCACCCCACTGGTAGTAAAAGGAGAACTGGTTGTCTTCCACCGGTCTCCAGATGAACTTGGCGTTGAGGTTGGTGAGTTTGGTGGTCCCAAAAGCATATTCCCCTGAACCTGGGGGGTATATGACCGGGAAGTAGCGACCGATTCTGGCTTCCTGAGCCGAACCCCAGAACCACATCCTATCCCTTAGTATCGGTCCGCCGATGTCAACACCGTAGTCCATGTTTTGCTTGATTCTCATATCGTGGGGGTTCAGACCCCGCTCCATCTCATCCGGACGTTTAGTCTGAAGGTGCTCATCAACATAGTAAAAGCCACCCTGCCCGTGGAACTCGTTGCCGCCGGTTTTGGTGACCAGGTTGACGGTTACCCCGCCGCCACCGCGGGAGGTGATGTCAAACCCGCCGGTGGTTACCTGAATCTCGGCAAAGGAGTCGAAGTTGTAGTAGGTAGGAGTGGACCCCATAGCCGCATGCTCAGTGATCAGCCCACCATCCATATGATAGAGGGTCTGACCGTCGGCCGAACCATGGGCGCCGAAGCCGGTCTGCTGACCGCTCTGGTCACCACCAACATTGGGTCGCTGAACCACCACCCCAGGGGCTTTATCGAAGATGACCCAGGGGTCGCGTGCGTTAGGGATTCCCTGCAGAACCTCTTGCCCGAAGTTGGTAGTGATCTCGCTCCTCTTGAGGTCGACCATCTCCGCCTCGGCTACCACAGTGATGGCTTCCCTTACCGCGGCTATCCTCAGATCTACATTAACGGTGGCGGTAAAGGCGGTCTTCAGCTCAACGCCCTCCCTCACAAACTTCTCGAAGCCCTCCAGCTCAAAGGTGAGGGTATAAGTTCCGATTTCCAGAGCCTTGAAGCGGTATTTCCCCGTCTCGGTGGTGTAATAGACCATGGGCGCCATGGGACCCTCAAGGGTTACCGTCACTCCGGGGAGGACAGCTCCGGTCTCGTCCTTTACCGTTCCCTCAACGGCGGCTTTAACTCCAACCTGAGCCAGAGCAAATCCACCAACAAGAGAGAAGATCATTAGAAAGGTTAACGCCTTACCCCAAACATGTTTCATTACGCTTTCCTCCTTTTTTAAAATTGGGATTTTAAGATGGAAAATGAAGTAATTTAGTGAACATCACCCCCTTTCCTTAAGTGAGAATGACAGTATGTCTCTGAAAACTTGATAATGTTATAAGAGAAGGTAAGATTATATAAGTAACATCACCCCCCTTTACCTAACAGAAACGGATAATACTTTTCTTCGCTTTACTTTTTAGACTTTAGGCTACATATACCCTGCAGAATTTACGCTCTCAGGGCAGCAAAATACTTTGGTCTTTATGTTATTGCAGGACAAAATGTAATGTGGAGTCTCGCCTCCCTCTTACCTTATTTTTCCCCTTGGTTTGCTTAGTTAAAATAATGCACAAGGTAAGAGAAAGCACCACTTACTAACTAATCATCACCCCCTTTAACAGTACCAATAAATATTATTGTCCTTAAACTTCTCCCATTTTACCCATTATTCTTTATAAGCAAAATTTATGCCTTTTAACGCAGATATTTGTATAATTTTATAAGTTATTGTGTAATAAAGATTTAAACGCGTGACCATCCCCTTTTACTTTGGTTTCACCCCTAAATCACTCAGTATTTATCCATATATTTGAATATATATCCAAATTAATCTATTTGCTTCCCCTTATGAGCACCTAATATATTTAGCATA
>JAOUOQ010000260.1 GCA_029880275.1 Candidatus Aminicenantota bacterium
CATTTCTGGAGGTAGTCGCGAGCCCGGGTGTATTTGTTTTTTGATTCGTCATCTCCAGCCTGGTCTTTACCCTTGATGATGTGAGCAAAATTATAAGGGCTTCGTTTGTAGTATACCTCCCGGAGCTGGGTGTCGATTTTATCGTAGGGCTGAGTTACTACCTTGTCCAGTTCTACCTTCTCCAGATCATAAGTATAGGCTCTAAAGGGTAATACCTGCGCCATTTTCTATCCTTTTTTGAAAATAGTTTTACCCTCTTTCACCTTTAGAGAGGGTGAATAATTACTCACTCTAGTTCTGTTAAAAATCTTTTTCTACCCCTTGAGGGCGGTTATGACTTTCTGGGCTATCTCCATTCCCGCTCGAACCTGCCCTTCAGCTGTTGAAGCTCCAACATGAGGAGTTACAGATACTCGGGGATGACCGATTAGCTCAAGGTTTTTCGTCGGCTCTTCCTCATAGACATCGATGCCCGCCGCCGCTACCTTACCGGAGTTGAGGGCATCGAGCAGGGCATTTTCGTCTACAACCCCGCCTCGCGCGCAGTGTATAAGGATGACTCCGTCCTTCATTTTGGCAAACTCTTTCGCTCCTATGACTGGTGCCTCTTCCTTAATCAGGGGTATGTGGAGGCTGATGATGTCGGCTTCTTTCAGGATATCATCCAGGCATTCCAGCTTTACATCTTTCCAGTCGAGGGGCTTATCGGACCGGCGGCAGGCGATGACCTTCATTCCCAGTGCCTTCGCTCGTTCGGCCACCTCTTTGGCAATATTGCCGACGCCCACCAATCCCAGGGTCTTTCCGTAAAGCTCAGTCCCCATATACTCCTTCTTCCGCCATTCACCCTTTCTCATAGTGATGTTAGCCTGGGGAATGAAGCGGCAGAGGGCAAACATATGAGCCAGGGCTAACTCCGCCACCGATATGGAGGTGGCTCCCGGTGTCCTTAGGATGGTTATACCCTTGGAGCGGGCGTAATCAGCATCGATGTTGTCCAGCCCGATCCCCGCCCGGGCGATTACCTTGAGCTTCTTGCCAGCATCGATGATCGGCTTACGCACTTTGGTGGCACTGCGGACGATGATGGCATCAAATTCGGGGATAGTCTTCTCAAGCTCTTCGGGAGACATTCCGGTCTTAACCGTTGCTTCCAGACCGGCATCCTCTAATAATTTTACTGCCTCGTCGGCAATTTTATCGCTTACCAAAACCTTCATTTAAGCCTCCTTTAATTCTATAATCCCAAAATGGAGTTGATGAGTTCAAGGAGACCCATTATATCAGAAACCTGGGCATCGCCCATATGGGCTATGCGGAAGGTCTGCTCCTTGAGTTTTCCATAGCCATTGGAGATGGTTATCCAATGCTTGCCGAGCTCTGTGTTAAGGTCAGCCACACTGATTCCGCGTGTATTCTTGACGCAGGTCAGGGTAAGGGATTCGTAGCCAGGCTCAGGGAAAAGGGCGAAATGCTCTTTAGCCCAATCCTGCACTATTTTGGCCATCTTTTTGTGACGCTCAAAGCGGTTATCGTAACCCTCTTTGGCTATGTCGTCCATCTGGGCATTAAGGGCAAAGAAGTGGGGGATTGTAGGAGTAGTGGTAGTCTGGTTTTTCTCATGGTATTTCAGCATGGTAAGAAAATCAAAATAGTAGCCCCGGTTCTTTACGGTGGCGGCTTTCTTCAGGGCCTTCTCGCTGGCGGTGCAAATGGTCAAGCCGGCGGGCATGGCAAATGCTTTCTGCACCCCAGCCAGGCACACATCTATGCCCAGCTTATCAACCTCGATCTTAACCCCAGCCATGGCACTCACTGCATCCACCAGGAACATCACATCGGGATACTTCTTCATCACCTCAGCCACCTCATACAGGGGATTCATCACCCCGGTTGAGGTCTCATTGAAGACGAAGGTGATAGCATCATATTTCCCTGTCTTCAGCTTCTCGTCGATCATCTCGGGCTTAATCGCTTTACCCCACTCCACCTGAAGGGGGTCAGCCTCTATACCATTGCTGGTGGCCATGGTATGCCAGCGGTCGGAGAATGCGCCGCACATGCAGCTCAGGCATCTCTTGGCCACTGTGTTGCGCACCGACGCTTCCATAGCTCCGGTGGAAGATGAAGTGAAGAGAAAGACCTGCCCCTTGGTATAGAGAAAATCTTGAAGCTTGGGGTAGATAGTGGTATAGAGATTCTGAAACTCTTTGGAGCGATGACCTATCTGGGGGGTAGCCATTGCTTGGAGAATTTCAGGTCGGACCTCTGTAGGACCGGGGATGAATAGCTTCTTATGATTCATTTCGTTATACCTCCTTTACAATAAAATCGTCAAAGTCAAAGCAAATTTAATATTACATAAATAGCCTGCGAAGTCAAGCACAATTTGGCAAAGTTACCATTAAGCAGCCTTGCAGTTCTCCTTTATTCTCCTGATTTTTGCCAAATTTCTTCTCGCCATTTTGCTCTTTCCGGTGGTCTAATTAATGAGGGGGTAATTTCTGTTCTGTAAAGAAATGGGATTAATTGGAGGTGTCTTGTCAAGAGCAGGTGAAGGGTGGTATACTTTATATATCTTTTTTGAAAGATTTAACTGAATGTTAGGTTGATTTTAGATGGAGTTTATTTTGTTCCTCAAGCGAAATGGAAGGTAATGTTAGATCGTTTTTTTGAAAGAAATGGTGTGTGTTTGATTAACATCTGCTTTCAATTGAGGAGACATTAAATGAAAAGGTTAACCTTAGCTACCATAGGCTTTTTGCTTTTCTTCTCTTCTCTGGTTTCGGCTCAAGGATTGCTTATTCCTCCTTCCCATCCTCCTCGTCCTCCACTTCCTCCGCTTCCCCTCAAATACCAGCATGTTAAGGTTAAGATTGACAATCAGATTGCCC
>JAOUOQ010000261.1 GCA_029880275.1 Candidatus Aminicenantota bacterium
ATATCAGAGGTATCCTCAAAGGATTCGAGGAGTTCAGGCTCTGCGAATTAATTAACAAAGTGCCCAAAATGATTTGCGCACAAGCTGCCGGTTGCTCTCCCATTTATAATGCCTTCAGCAGCAACAAAGAGACGATATCACGGGTGGAAACTCCGCACACCATCGCCCGCGCCATTGCCAACCCTTATCCGCCGAGCGGAAACGAGGTCTTGAGAAAAATAAGAGAAAACCGGGGCATCATCGTTGCAGTGACCGATGAGGAAATCCTGCGGGCTCAACGGCGCCTCGCCGGAGAGGCTATCTTCGGACAGCCTGCTTCTGCCGTTCCGTTGGCTGCGGTGGATAAATTGAGAAAAGAGCATATGCTCACCAAAAATGATACCGTGGTATGCATCGTCACTGGAAGCGGACTGAAATCCACGGCTATTTTAAAGGAACACAATTTAAAAGTTCTGCATAGCAGGCTGGAAGATTTAGACAGATTAATTGAAAATCAGCTTTAAAGGAATAATTTAGGAAAATGATTGATTTAAGAAAGAATGAAGCTCAGCTCACACGCACAATTAAACAGGCTCAAGAGCGCAACATCATCATTCCCACTTTTCAGCAAATGACAAATCCCCAACTAATTCCCGATAAGCTCAAAGCCAAGCTCAAGCATATCAGCCTGTGGGATATTAATTCCTACAATCTATTCAGGGTCACCTGGAAGAACCAGCCGATCCCTAATGGAGGTCTGTTCGGCGGTGTCAATTATATCGAGCTCCCCGAAGAGATGACCGGCGTTGATGCCCGCATCATCGCTCTGGTCGGCAAATGGTTTCCCACCGGCTCCCACAAGGTGGGGGCAACTTTTGGGTGCCTGGTCCCGCGGCTGATCACCGGCCAGTTTGACCCCACCTCTCAAAAAGCGGTCTGGCCGTCCACCGGCAATTACTGTCGCGGGGGCGCCTACATTGCCACTTTGCTGGGCTGCGAATCCATCGCCATTTTGCCGGAGGAGATGAGCAGAGAGCGGTTTGAGTGGCTCTCTACCGTTGCCGGCGAGGTAATTACCACACCGGGCGGCGAGAGCAATGTCAAGGAGATTTATGACAAGTGCCGTGAGCTTCGGAAAACAAGAAAGGACATCGTCATCTTCAACCAGTTTGACGAGTTTGGCAACTACCTCTGGCATTACCAGGTGACCGGACACGCCATGGAGGAGGTGCTCAGGCGGGTCATGTCCGGGGGCGACCGCTGCGCCGGCGTGGTGCTGTGCACGGGGTCTGCGGGCACGCTGGGCAGTGGGGATTACCTCAAAGAGAAGTTTCCCACCAGCAAAATTGCCGCCGCAGAGGCTCTGCAGTGCCCCACCCTGCTGCTCAACGGCTTTGGAAGTCATCGGATTGAGGGCATCGGCGACAAACATGTGCCCTGGATACATAACCTGCGCCATACCGACATGGTCATCGCCGTAGATGACAACAACTGCATGAACCTCATACGACTCTTCAACGAAACTGCCGGGAAGGATTATCTGAGAAAACAAGGTGTTCCTGAAGAAACCATAAATTCACTCCCCCTGCTGGGAATTTCCAGTGTGGGCAATTTGCTGTCTGCCATCAAATTTTGCAAATACTACGAACTTACCAGCAAGGATGTGGTGCTCACGGTGTTTACCGATTCCATGGAACTCTACCAGAGTCGCCTGAATGAACTCCGGGAAACACACGGAGAGTATACCGAGCTGGACGCGGTGAGAGACTACCACCGTTATCTGATGGGGGTGAGCATTGATTATATGCAAGAGCTCAGCCACCACGACAGGAGACGGATTCATAACCTCAAATACTTCACCTGGGTTGAGCAGCAGGGACGGGAAGTGGATGAGCTCAACGCCCAGTGGGATGACTATCCAGATTACTGGAAGAGGATTCAATCACAAGCGAGCGAGATTGACCGATTAATTGAGGAGTTCAACGAAAGAACGGGTCTTTTGAAGAGGTTATAACAGTTATCTCGCACCTGAGAAGCATATATTAGCTCAAGCTCTCTGCTGTAACTTTGATTAAAAAATATGATGGCAAGGGTCGTTTATATCCATGAACCTATCTTTAGTGCATTAGAGCACATTCACTCCGATTTCTTAGCTTATCACTCACTATTTTATCCCCTTTTATCTCCTGATAGATGGCTATCGGCAGCATTGCTCCCTTCCCATAGTGTGAATAAGTGCAAAACTCCCCTCAATAAGCTCCGGCAAAAGGAGGATTATAATACTCTTTAGATAAGTATTATAATTTCTCTTTTTATGTTATTTCCGCTGGGGCTGCTTGGGCCTGGCTTACTTTTTCTCTATGGGGAGATTTGGTTCTGCGGGTGGCTGTTCAGGCTCGGTAAACTCCTCAAACCTCACCTCCTCATACCCCCTTCGCTTGGCGACAATGCGGTAGTCAAAGGTGATACTGGAGGTGCCGTCCCCCAGTTCTCTCACCTCAAAGGAATCTTTATCCTTCCGGGAGATGTATAAACCATTACACTCTCCGATAGGGGTGAGGAAAATAAGGTAGCCCATTTCAATGTTGGCTGTCTGAGCAAAAACCTGCTCTACAAGCACCACCGCCTGCCCGTTGACCATTTGAGCGGTGCCGAAGTCCTCAAACCATATCTCCGGGCTTTCCATGGCATAAAGCAGCACCTTCTTGCCATTATCAATCGGCTGCACGCAGTTCTTGGCACCACTAACTGAAAAGTCACCATCAACGGTTAAGTTTCCGGTTACATGAGCATTGCCTTGAAAATAGCCCGCATAGCCCATTGCTGGAAAAAGGTTGGCTCCATAAACTCCGATGCCAGACGAGCTATTACTTTTACCATAAACACCATAATTGTTGC
>JAOUOQ010000044.1 GCA_029880275.1 Candidatus Aminicenantota bacterium
GCTGCCGGGGGTGTTTGGTCCGGTGGTTATCCTTGCCCCTTATAAGGACTTCAAGGAGGCGGTGGCCAGGGTTAACGACTCGGTCTACGGTCTGCAGGCGGGAGTGTTCACAAAAGATGTCAACTCCATCTTCTATGCCTTTGGTGAAATAGAGGTGGGGGGGATACTTATCAACGACATCCCCACCTGGCGCATTGACCACATGCCCTATGGCGGAGTGAAAGACTCGGGTATGGGGCGCGAGGGGCTGAAGTATGCTATTGAGGAAATGACCGAACTACGGCTGCTGATATTTAACCTGCAATCTTCTTAGCCTTGCTTTAGAGGCGGAAGTTGTAACTCATTTTGACGAAAAAGGTCCGTCCGGTATGGCAAAACTGCTCCAGAGGGTTAAAGAATAAATCGTTGTAGCCGAAGAAAAAGACCGTTTGGGGATTTATCTTGTAGCTGACCAGAAAGCAAGAGTCAAGGCGCTCCTCCCAGGGGGTTACTTCCTCCTCCTCATCTTCATCCTCAGCGTAGAACTCCAGTGGGTTGCGGTTAACAAATCTATATTGGAAGATGTAGCGGATGAAAAACCGGGGGTTGAACTGATAGACAGTTTTCAGACGGAAGGTTTGAGCGGTGAATATCTCGCTTCCCTCTTCAGTGTTGAAGTCCTGCCGGTCGGTGCTGAAGTCAAAGACAAGCTGAGAGACGGGCTTCAGGGTCATATGACCTTCTAAGGAGACCCTCTTTGCCTGGCGGAGGCTGTTGTAATTTATCCCATCCCCAATACTAAATTGGGAGAAGAAGGAGAACCTCTTGCTGGGATCTCCCCGCACATGGAAAGAAAAGGAGCGTAGGCTGAATGGATTGCCCTCATACAGCTCAAAAGACTTTGAAAGATTAATGTCAATTCCAATTTGCCCTTTAATGTCAAAGTCTATCCCCGCCTCAATCTCCTCATCGGTCAGCTCCCCCTGGTGATTGTAAGTGCGATTGAAGGAGAAAGAGGGTTCCCAGTTTACCACAATGCTATCCTGGGGGTAAAAGTTGTAGCCGGTATGAGAGGAGAATCTCCGGGTATCTATCCGACGCATGAAGCCAGCATCGGCTTTGAAGTCCTCTCCATAGTCACTGTAGCTGAAGTCATAAGACCAACGCCGGGTGCTGCGAGAAAAGTTAATCTCAATGGCGTTATCAGTATAGCGCTCTCCATCTAACTCCTCCGAGAGAAAGGTGGCCTCCAGTTCCTGAGTAAAGGAGCGCAGGGCCTGAAAATCGAGGCGGTGAACCTTCCCCAGCCGGAAGCTCCCATCAAAACCCAGCACCCTATTGTAAGCCGCCTCAAACTCCTTATCGGTCAGCAGAAAGCCTAAATATGAGTTTTCCCCAATATCCCCCTTATAGCGGAAGATGTTATAAAAAGCCCCCTTCCCCAGAAAGATGTTCTCGCTCGACTCGGCGCTGGGCAGAATGGCGGAGGTTGCCTCATCATAGGCACTGAGAAACCCGATGGTATGTCTTCCCTCCTTACCGCTCAGTTTTATACCAAACTTGGGGTCGACTATGGAGCGGGTGTATACCGCATCAATAGATGTGTTGAAGTAGTCAGCACCCTCAAGGAAGAAGGGTCTCTTCTCGGGAAAGCTCAGGGCGTAGCGAAGGTTGACATCGAGCTGGTCGACATCGGCTTCCACCTGATTGAAGTCGGGATTGAAAGCGAAGTTGAGGGTTAAATTGGGAGTAAGACTGTATCTGAAATCTATTCCCGCATCGGCGTCCACCTTTTCGTTAACGAAAGGGGAAGAGTAGTCCTCGGAGTCGCTCAGAGAGCCGTTCTGAATGGCGGTCATGTAGGGGACAAACTCAATGTTCCGAGAGGGCTTAATCCCTTTAAGCCCTATCAGGCTGGCCTCTTGACAGAGGTAGCACTCGTTTTGCCAATCGATGCGGGTGTAGTTGAAGCTCCTCTCTTTCTCCCGGGGATATTGGCGGACCAGATTTATTCCCCAGGTCTGTTCCGGCTTGTTCTGGAAGCGGAGGCTCTTGAAGGGTATGGCGGCTTCTACCTCCCAGCCCTCCTCGGTTATCCTCCCAGCGGAATGCCAGATGGCGTCAAAGGTGCTCCCTCCATTTTCCCAATCCCCATGTTCCTCATGACGCCCAGAGGTGATGGAATCCGCCTGTATCCCAAAAGGATTAAGCTGAAACTGAAAAGTCCGACGCTGGTCGTTGAAGGTGTCCAGCTCAATCCCTACATAATCATCACCGTGTAGCTGGTCCCGGTCAGTCATGGTTGCCCGAATAGACTTAGGTTTGGGGTCAAGGGCTTTGAAGGCAAAGTAGAAATTCTTGTCATCATAGGCTATATAAGCCACGGTTTTCACCGGAGGGGGCACATTCTCTCCGGGGCGGGTCTCATAGAAGCCAGTCAGCTGAGCCGCTTCTTGCCAGGCATTGTCGTCGAGGACTCCGTCGATCTTGGGAGGGATGGCGACCTTTACCGCTTGAATCTTCAGCTCCCCCCTATCACCCCGATAGACCGTTTGCGCAAGGAGGACCGAAGAAACCAGAGTGAGAAAGGATAAGGGGCAAACAATCACCTTGAAAAGCCACTGGAAAAATATGCCTGAGAAATCCCCTCTCACAAAGAATCTCCCCTTTTTCAGGTTATGCACCCTATATTTCTTAGATGTTTATTATAACAAAAAGTTAAATATAAAAGCCACCAGGTGGAAATTTTATGAGAAAGCAAGGATGTTATTCTATCAAGTCGGGTTGGCAACGCTTCAAGGGAAAGAGAGACTGAAGTACGCTATTGAGGAAATCACCGAGCTACGACTCCTGATATTTAACCTGCAATCCTCTTAGCCTCGCCTTAGAGGCGGAAGTTGTAACTCAGCTTGACGAAAAAGGTCCGTCCGGTATGGTAAAACTTCTCCAGAGGGTTAAAGAAGAAATCGTTGTAACCGAAGAAGAAGACCGTCTGGGGGTTTATCTTGTAGCTGACCAGAAAGCAGGAGGCAAAGCGTTCCTCCCAGGGGATTACCTCCTCCTCATCTTCATCCTCATCCTCATAGAAGAACTCCAGTGGGTTGCGGTTAACAAATCTATATTGGAAGATGTAGCGGATGAAAAACCGGGGGTTGAACTGATAGACAGTTTTCAGACGGAAGGTTTGAGCGGTGAAAATCTCGCCTCCCTCTTCCCTGGTGTTGAAGTCCTGCCGGCTGGTGCTGAAGTCAAATACAAGCTGAGAGATGGGCTTCAAGGTAAGATGACCTCCTGCGGTAGTCCTCCTTGCCAGGCGGAGGCTATTGTAATTTATCCCCTCACCAATAGTAAAATGGGAGAAAAAGGAGAACCATTTGCTCGGATTAGCCCCTCCACGCAGAGAAATAGAGCGAAAACTGAAGGTAGTATCTTCGTACAGCTCGAAAGACTTTGATAGATCGACATTAATGCTAAATTGCCCCTTGAAATCGAAATCTATGCCTGCCCTGATATCTTCATCAGTCAGCTCCGCTTGATGATTATAAACACGAGAGAAGTTGAAAGAAGGTCTCCAATTGACCACAATGCTGTCCTGGGGGTAGAAGGTGTAGCCGGTACCACAGGAGAACCTCCGCAGATCCACTCTGCGGATGAAGCCCGCATCGGCTTTGAAGTTCTCCCCATAGTCGTTGTAGTTGAAGTTATAAGACCAACGCCGGGTTGAGCGGGAAAAGCTCATCTCAAGTGCGTTATCAGCGTATTGCTCCCCATCTAACTCATCCGAGAGAAAGGTCGCCTCCAGCTCCTGGGTGTAGGAGCGGAGAGCCTGGAAACGTAAGCGGTGAACCTTCCCCAACTTAAAGCTTCCATCAAACCCTAGCACCCTATTGTAAGCCTCTTCAAACTCCTTATCGCTCAGCAGAAAGCCTAAAAAGGAGTTCTCTCCCAGGTCCCTCTTATAGCGGAAGATGTTATAAAAAGCTCCCTTCCCCAGAAAGATGTTCTCGCTCGACTCGGCGTCGGGCAAAATGGCGGAGGTTGCCTCATCATAGGCACTGAGAAACCCGATGGTATGGCTTCCCTCCTTGCCGGTCAGTTTTATCCCAAACTTGGGGTCTACTATCGAGCGGGTGTATACCGCATTAATTGAGGTGTTGAAATAGTCCGAACCCTCAAGGAAGAAAGGTCTCATCTCGGGAAAGCTCAGGGCATAGCGAAGGTTGACATCGAGCTGGTCGACATCGGCTTCCACCTGATTGAAGTCGGGATTGAAGGCGAAATTGAGGCTTAAGTTAGGGGTAAGGCCGTATCGGAAATCTATTCCCGCATCGGTGTCCACCTTTTCGTTAGCGAAAGGGGAGAAGTAATCCTCGGAGTCGATCAGAGCACCGTTCTGAATGGCGGTCATGTAAGGAACGAACTCTATGTTGCGGGATGGCTTGATCCCGTTGAGCCCCACCAGGCTCGCCTCTTGACAGAGGTAGCATTCGTTTTGCCAATCGATGCGGGTGTAGTTGAAAGTCCTATCCGTATCCCGGGGATATTTACGGACCAGGTTAATTCCCCAGGTCTGTTCCGGTTTGTTCTGGAAGCGCAGGCTCTTGAAAGGTATGGCAGCTTCTACCATCCATCCATCCTCGGTTATCCTCCCTACCGAATGCCAGATGGCATCAAAGGTGCTGCCACCGTGTCCCCAGCCACCAGGACCCCCTCCAGGTCCCCCACGACCCCCGGATGTGATGGAATCGGCCTGAATCCCAAAGGGATTAAGAAGAAACCGAAAAGCCCGACGCTGGTCGTTGAAGGTGTCCAGTTCAATTCCTACATAATCATCTTCATCTATCTGGTCCCGGTCGGTCATAGTTGCCCGAATAGACCGGGGCTTGGGGTCGTAGGCCTTGAAGGCGAAGTATAAGTTCTCGTCATCATAGGCTATATAAGCCACGGTTCTCACCGAAGGGGGCACATTCTCCCCGGGGCGGGTTTCATAGAAGCCGGTGAGTTGAGCCGCCTCCTGCCAGGCTGCGTCATCGAGTACTCCATCGATTTTAGGAGAAGTGGATACCTTTACCGCGTGAATCTCCAGCTCGCCCTTATCGCCCCGATAAACTGTCTCCCCAGGAAGAATCGAAGGGAACAAAATGAAAAAAGATAAGGAGCAAACAACAATCTTTAAAAGCCGCGGCGAAAATCTGGCTGTCAAATCCCCTCTCCTTAGAAGTCTCCCCTTTGTAAAGCGTTATAGTCTAACTTATTAAGACCCTTTTGTAAACAAAAAAGTTAAATAAACAACCTCAATAATACAAAAAAACTACTCTGGGATTTTATTTTCTGTTAAGTCGTCCCTGGCGGCTTTTAAAGAGCGAGAGAACTAAGGGCTACCTCATTAAAACTTCAACGAGTAGAGGAACTCCAATGTATAAAGCTAATGCCTCTGCTCTCCCGATGCTGCTATCTAAAAGCAAGCTGGCAGTGTGGCAACCTGCTCATCTACAGAACACTCCCTCCAGAGCCCCTTCCGCCGGTGAGGTGAGGTAAATTTCCGGCTCGACCCCCATTTCTTTATTATAGCGGGAGGAAATGCTCTTTTGGGCTTCCTCAGCCTTATCTCTGTGTACAATGTTCACCGTGCAGCCTCCAAACCCTGCCCCGGTCATCCGGGCGCCTACCACCCCTTCGGTGCTCTCGGCTAACTCCACCATGCAGTCCAGCTCGGGGCAGCTCACCTCATAGTCCTCCTTCAGGCTGTAATGGGAAAGGTGCATCAGCCTTCCAAAGCCATGCATATCCCCTCTCTTAAGCATCTCCGTCCCCTCCAGCACCCGCTGGTTTTCCTTTATCACATGACGGCACCTTTTAGACACCAGCGGGGGGAGAAGGTGCCGATGCTGAAGGAATTCGTCCAGGGAGACATCCCGCAGGGCTTTTATTCCGGGGAGTTTTTGAGCCAGGATGCGCACCCCTTCCTCGCACTCCCCCCGGCGGATGTTGTACTGGGAACTGGCTAACTCCCGCCGCACCATGGTATTGCATACCATCACCCGCAACTCATCTGAAAAGGGGATATGCCCATAGCTCAGCTCCCGGCAATCGAGGAAGAGAGCACTCCCCAAACGGGCTAAACAGGAGACAAACTGGTCCATAATACCGCACCTGACCCCCACGAACTCGTTTTCCGCCCTCTGGCAGAGCCTTATCAGCTGCTTATCAGCCAGAGGGAGAGCAAACAGACTTTTGAGGGTCAGCGCCGAGGCTACCTCAAGCGCAGCGGAGGAGCTGAGCCCAGCTCCCTGTGGTATATCCCCTTTCAACACCACCCGACACCCCCCGATTTCATATCCCTCCTGGCGAAGGAGGTAAGCCACCCCCTTGAAGTAGTTGGACCATAGATGTTGGTGGTCATATTCAATATGGGAGAGAGGAAAGCGGACAGATGCAGCATAATCAAGGGAATGAAGCTCCACCTCCTCCCCCTCACTTTTGCTGGCTGCCATGGCGATGAATCTATCAATAGCTACCGGCATTACAAACCCATCGTTATAATCCGTGTGCTCACCTATGAGGTTCACCCTCCCCGGAGCCCTGACCGCCACCTCAGGGTCACCGCCGAAAAGCTCCCCGAAACTCCTCTTGACACCCGATATCAGCTCGTTCAAATATAATCCTCCTTGTTTAGACCTTGATTTTAGGGGAATAAGAGAAAGAGCAAAATTTTCAGGATGCTCCCCTCCGACTGAGGATAAGCATCACCCCACCGAATAGCAGAAAGAGCAATCCCCACCAGAAGTTGATATTGATATTGAGAGACTTGTGATATATCTCCTTACCACCCCACAGACCATATACCACCATAATGCCGCCGAAAAGGGTAAATATCAACCCAATGGGAATGCGGACATCAAGGAACCGTCCGGGTTGTTTCCCCTTTTTCCCCGTGCTCATAGAAGACTCTCCTTACCAGAAGATAATATTGAGGATTATGGTCAGGGCACCAATCAACATTGCCAAAAAGAGCGGGCGCTTATACCAGGGCACCCCTTCTTTCCTTATCCTTGGGGTCAGAGAATAAACCAGTCCCACCAGCTCCTTTTCCTTCCTCGGCTTGGTGAAAAAGCTCACCACTATAGTCACCCCGAAGCAGACTGACCAGGCGTAGATAGCCCGGTAGAAGTTCCCCGCCATATCGCTCGGATACTGTAATACCCCTGCTACGGTGAGGAGATAGTGCCCCACGGCAGTTAGAGTGCCGCTGACCAGACCGCTGAATGCGCCCCAGGGCGTCGCCCGCTTCCAGAACATCCCCAGCAGAAAGGTAGCAAAGAGAGGGGCATTAAAGAAGGAAAACAGCAGCTGCATATAATCCATCAGGTTGCTGAAGCGCATCACAATATACGCCGTAGCTACGCTTATCAGCGCTCCTACGATTGTTGCCATCTTCCCCATCCACAGGTAATGCTGGTCGGTAGCCTTTGGTCGGATGTAGGACTGGTAGATGTCGTATGTCCACACGGTATTAAAAGCAGTGACATTGCCCGCCATACCCGACATAAAACTGGCTAACAGAGCGGTCAGCCCAACCCCCAGCAGCCCGCTGGGGTAGTAGCGCTGAAGCATCAGCGGCAGGGCGAGATTATAATTCCCTCCCAGTGCCTTGGGAATGAGGGCAATTGCCAGCAGACCCGGCAGGGTAACCAGAAAGGGGAAGAGCATTTTAGGGACAGCGGCTATCAGGGGCGTTTTGCGGGCGGCGGTCATATCACGGGCTGCCAGGGCACGCTGAATGACCAGAAAATCGGTGCACCAGTAGCCAAAGGATAAGACAAATCCCAGTCCCATGACCATCCCAATCCACTCAATTCCCATAGGGTTGTGGCTGGCTTTGTCTAGGGTGGACCAGGTGTGAAGGAACCCCTCTGGCAGACGAGCAGCCAGCCCACTGAATCCTCCGGCATTCACCAATCCCATAATAGCCAGGGGAAGAAGCCCCAGAACGATGAGGAAAAACTGCAGCACCTCATTATAGATGGAGGAGGTCAACCCCCCAAAGAAGATGTAAACCAGCACCACCCCCGCAGAAAGGATAATGCTCATATCCATCGACCAGTTGAGCATCAGCTTGAATACCAGCGCCATGGCATAGATGTTGATGCCCGACATCAGCACGGTAAGAATAGCAAAGGAGATGGCGTTGACCCCCCGGGTGGCTTCGTTGAACCGCAGCTTAAGGTATTCGGGGACACTCCTCACCCGGCTGCCGTAGTAGAAGGGCATCATAAATATCCCCACGAAGAGCATGGCCGGTATGGCGCCTATCCAGTAGAAGTGATTGGTAAGCATCCCATATTTCGCGCCATTAGCGACCATCCCCATCACCTCCAGCGCCCCCAGGTTAGCCGCCATAAAAGCCAGCCCGGTTATCCAGCCGGGAATAGACCTCCCCGAGAGGAAAAAATCCTCACTGGTGCGCACCCTCTTCCTCAGAGCGAAGCCTACTCCGAGAACGAAAATAAAGTAGATGGCGATAATCAGATAATCTACTATGTGAACTTCCATCTTCCCCTCACCTGTTCCAATCAGTGTATTCCTGCATCTCTCATTATATCAGCGTGTTGCTTTAATTTCTTGAGCTGCTTTCTTACTTTTTTGCTTAAAAAATCTATCGAAAAAATGGTGAAAAGTTATTGCCGAAAATCCGTCATCGGTACTATTAACTGTGGTGATGAACATATCAGGGAATCCACTACACAGAGCTAACCAGGTGGCTATGACCGTCGCTCTGGCGGGGTCTTGTAAGCCAATCATAGAGGTAAACAAGGTAGAGCTCCACAGAGCTGTCCCCACAGGTGCAGGAAGTCCCGGTGAGGCAATGGTAAACAGCACATGGGCAGGCCAGGCGATAAACATCAGTGTCCAGCTCACTTCAAGATGATAAATATACGCCAATATGAAAGGTGCAAAGGCGATATACGCCAGGGCGCTGCCATCCATATTAAACACCGCACCAAACGGAATGACGAAGTCAGCGATTTCATCACGCACACCGTATTTTTTGGCATAGATTAAATTGACCGGAAGCGTAGCCATTGAAGAGCAAGTGCCCGCGGCAATGAGTCCGGTAGGAACAAAATATTCTTTAAGCACCTTACCCACTGGCTGCTTTGCCACAGACTTTATGATGATAAATACATAGAACAGCCACCACACAAAACATAATATAAAGCTATACAAACCCATGGTAATATAATGTCCCATTCCCAGGCGGGCGCCGAAATTTACCCCAATCGTCACCCCAAAACACAACAAAAGCGGAATCATTGCATATGCTATGGTACGCCCCGCCCTGGCAATGCCTTTTTGAATTATGCTAAAGAATTTGTAGAGTGGTTCAATCCATATTGCTATGAACCCCGCTGCTACAGCTCCGACAATGGAAAGGAGGGGCATTGAGGCTCCTCCCTGACCGAGCCTTTGAAACATCTTCATTATCTCAGAAGAAATACTCGAGAATTTCGATGAAAAAGGTATGCCAAAAATGAACGATGAAGCTATCACTCCCCATAAGCCGGCAACGGCAGAAGTGGCCACAAACCACAATATCACTGAGCCGGCAAACTTACCCGCCAGCCCTCGCTTTACCAGAGTGGCAATCGCAGGACTTAAGGCAAAAAAAATCAGAATGGGCACTATGGCAACAATAAACCTGATAAGAGCTTTGGTACCTGAAGCGACCGGGTTGAGAAGCTCCGGGAAAAAACCGCCTAATAATATGCCTGATATAAGCGCCACAAAAGTCCACACATAGCCAGGAACTCTATCTAACATACCACTTTCTTTCTTTTTTTAGCTCCGCTTTCGGTTTCATACTCATGCGATATTACAGCTTAGTGATACACTTTTATTTCACCTGATTGAATTGATTATTTTTCTGCATTATTTTCAGATGCACCTTAGCGGATTCTTTAGGCTGAGCTTCCTCCGTTTCCCTCACAGTCTGGGTTTTTCACCCTGAGCTATTTTGAGCTCCAGCCACCATTGGTAGCGACTGCGCGCCCCCACCCGGGCATACTCCCCCCATTTGTATGCCACCTCCAGGCTGTCAGGTGCGCCGGTGGAGGGCTCTATCCCTGCGGTAAAGTGCTTTGGCTCCTGCTCCTCAGGATATCCCCCCTGACAGAGCCACAGCCCTATAAAGGGTGCCAAATCGGCAGGAAAGCGGAGAACAAGGGACTCCCCTGTCCTTCTGTTCCACATCCCTCCAGCCCCCACCGACAACCGTGGGGTGAAGAGCTTATCGGCATAGCCCGCCGCAGGGGAAAACCCGGTGTGCAGGGGAGCTTCTCTTCCTTCACTATCTCTGGCAATCGGCCAGTCGACCTTCTCTCCCAGCTTCCCCAGCCTCTCCCCCTTAGACCAGTTCACTCTCAGATAATCAACCTCTGAGGGAAGGAGAATCTCCCAGTCGTCAGTAATGCGCAGGAGCAGATGAGCTGCCCAGAGGAATATAAGGGGTTCCCCGCACAGATTCTCCACCTCATAGCTCACCCTCACCCTTCCCTTAGGCTCCAGGCGAATCCTTTTGCGAAAGAGAAAGGGGAGGGTCATGCATTTTGCCGCCAGATAGACTTCGTAGGGAGAT
>JAOUOQ010000262.1 GCA_029880275.1 Candidatus Aminicenantota bacterium
TGAGCAGGCGGTGCTGCGAGGGGCGATGACCAAACTCCGCCCGGTAATCATGACTACCCTGACCACCGTGCTGGGGGTGACTCCTCTGCTGTTCTCCCTGGGCACCGGGGCAGAGCTGCAGCGACCCCTGGCCACCGTGGTGGTGGGCGGGGCGGTCACCGCCACCCTGCTTACGCTCTTTATGCTCCCCACCCTGTATAGCCTGCTGGAGAGAAAAAAGTGAAAACATTCCTATCCCTGCAATTCAGGGAGCAGATTTAAAATTCTGATATTTTAAATGCTTTTGTCTTCTTAAACTCTCTGGTTAAATCTGGACTGAAGAGCCCTGATAAAATATTAATTTTTTCCTATCCATTTTGGTATTCTGCGGTTCTTTCCAGCCTGAAGGCGGAGAATATTCTGGAGACCTGCAGGAGGGAAAGCTGTCTTGTCTCTCAGGGAACATAGAAAATATCAGACAACATATATTGACATAGACAAAGTATAATTAACTTTTTTGTTGACAATAGAGGGTTAATGTGTTAATATTTCAATGCTGTAATTCTCCTCACCGCGGTGGTGGGGGAATAATTTTAACCAATTTTAAAAAAAGGAGGTAACCATCATGGTAGGGCGCAACAGTTTTATCGTTTCGGTTTTTCTGGTATTCATCCTTGTCACCTCAGGGGTTCTGTGTGCGCAGCGGGTGATTGACCTGGATAAGGTGTGGGGCGATATGAGGGTGCTGGGTAAGGCTGCTAATGATATTTCTGGCTATGCGGTGGCCTATGGGGACATCAACGGCGATGGCTATATGGACATCATCATCGGTGCCCCTTTGGCTTACCCCGGTGACCCTCCACGTGACGAAGCCGGGGAGACCTATGTCATCTTCGGCTCCAGCAGCCCGCCCTCAACTTTTGACATGAGCACCACATCAGCCGGCATCACCATCTACGGTGATGATAATTATGATTACCTTGGTTTCGCAGTGGCCAGCGGGGATGTCAACGGAGATGGATATGATGATGTAATCATCGGTGCTAAAGAGGCTGACCCCGGTGACCCTCCACGTGATTATGCCGGGGAGACCTATGTTATATTCGGCTCCAGCGCACCATCCTCAACTATCGACCTCAGCACGGAGTCAGCCGACATTACCGTCTGGGGGGACTATAATAGGGATTATTCTGGTAATGCGTTGGCCAGCGGGGATATCAACGGTGATGGGTATGAGGATATCATCATCGGTGCTTATAGGGCTGACCTCGGTGGACGCACCGATGCTGGAAAGACCTATGTCATCTTCGGCTCCAGCTCACCGCCTTCAACTATCGACCTCAGCACAGAATCAGCCGACATCACCGTCTGGGGGGCTGATGCTTATGATTTATTTGGCATTGCGGTGGCCAGCGGGGATGTAAACGGCGATGGGTATTATGATATCATCATCGGTGCCATTTTTGATGACCCCGGTGGACGCACCTCTGCCGGAGAGACCTATGTCATCTTCGGCGCTAATTTCTCATCACCACCATATATTTTAGATTTAAACTCATGGCCAGCCGGCATCACCATCTACGGTGATGATATTGATGATTACCTTGGCAACGCAGTAGCCAGCGGGGATGTAAACGGCGATGGGTATTATGATATCATCATCGGTGCCTATTATGCTGACCCCGGTGGACGCAGCTATGCTGGGGAGACCTATGTCATCTTCGGCTCCAGCTTACCACCCTTATTTATAGATTTGAGCACCCAATCAGCCGACATCACCGTCTGCGGGGCTGCTTCTGGGGATTTTTCTGGCTATACGGTGTCCAGCGGGGATGTAAACGGGGATGGATTTGACGACCTGCTCATCGGTGCCCATAGGGCTGACCCCGGTGGAGGCACAGATGCTGGGGAGACCTATGTCATCTTCGGCTCCGGCTCACCGCCCTCCGCTATCGATTTAAGCACTCAATCAGCCGACATCACCGTCTGCGGGGATAATGCTGATGATGAGTCTGGCTCCGCGGTGGCCAGCGGGGATGTGAACGGGGATGGATATGATGATGTAATCATCGGTGCCTATTATGCAGACCCCGGTGGGCGCTCCATGGCTGGGGAGACCTATCTTGTCTCTGGCGGCGGTGCCTTTATCACCGCTCACGGTCTGGGCGGTAAAAGCTGGATCAAGGAGTTCAGCCTCCTGGTGAGCGACCGGGGCAGCTTTAAAGCCTTCGGAGCGGTGAACAGCCAGGGTGAGGTCCATCTGGCGTTGGGTGATATTGATGCCGACAGCCTGGATGAGATTGCCGCTGGACAGGGCGAGGGGGCAAAGTCCTGGGTAAAGTTTTTTGAGGTGGACGGCTCCCTCATCAGCACCTTCAAAGCCTTCGGAGCATCAAACACCAACGGAGAGCTCCATCTGGCTTTAGGCAACTTTGATGCTGATGCCTCTGAGGAGATAGTCGTCGCCCAGGGTGAAGGAGGGCAGTCGTGGGTGAAGACCTTCGAAACCGATGGCACTCCAATCACAGCCTTTAAAGCCTTCGGTGCGGCTAATGCTCAGGGAGAGGTTCATCTGGCAGCCGGCGACCTGGAGAACGCCGATGGCATTGACGAGATAGTGGCCGGTATGGGCGAAGGAGGCAGCTCACGGGTGAAGATATTCAACTATGACGGAACCGTTATCCGCTCCTTCCAGGCATTTGAGGTCGCTGATAATCCCGGCGGTGAGGTGCGTTTGGCGGTGGGGAACTTTGATGCCGATGCTGACTTAGAGATAGCCGTATCCACTGGTTACAACGGAGGAAACAAGGTCCGGCTGTTTGAAAAGGATGGCACCTTAATCAAGCAATTCTTAGCCTTTGGCTTTGGCGGCAACACTATGGGTGATGTGCA
>JAOUOQ010000263.1 GCA_029880275.1 Candidatus Aminicenantota bacterium
GCAGCCGGTAAGCGGGAAATCCCTCAACGATTTTGCCCAGGAGCGTATCTTCAAACCGTTAGGTATGAAAAATACCCATTTTCATGACGACCATACCATGATTGTGAAAAACCGTGCCTGCGGCTACTCTCCCACCAAGCAGGGCTACCGCATTAGCATGACCTCCCTCGACCATGTGGGAGACGGCGGCGTATTTACCACCGTTGAGGATATGTTTCTCTGGGACCAGGCTTTTTACACCTACCAGTTGGGCAAGGAGCTTATGGAACTGCTGGTGACACCGGGCGTACTGAATAATGGTAAGCAGCTGGACTATGCTTTCGGACTGGTGATAAGCGATTACAAGGGATTGAAAACGGTCGGTCACGGGGGCAGTTTTGTCGGCTTCCGAACCCTCATGATTCGCTTCCCCGAGCAAAGGTTCTCAGTGGTTTGCCTGGCAAATCTCAGCACCATTAATCCCTCCAAACTCTGTGAACAGGTGGCTGACATCTACCTCGCTGACCAGTTCAAAGAGGAACCTAAAAAGGAGCCTAAAAAGAAAGTTACCACTATCACCCTGTCAAAGAAAGAACTGGAAGATAAAGCCGGCAACTACCAGGATGAAAAGTCCGGTAGGTGGATAACTATCTCCGTGAAAGACGACAAGCTGGTAGCGGAGGGTATGGGCGAGAAATTAGTGCTCTTGCCGGTGAGCGAGACGCGCTTTGAGGCTCTGGATGCACCGGTGGAAATCTCCATAGAGTTTGCTCCTGAAATAGAGGGTAAACTCCGCAAAGCCAAGCTGACTGTAGAAGGAGAGGAAGAAAGCTACTTGATTAAAGCCCCCGCATTAGCCCCCTTTACGCCAGCCCAACTGCAGGAGTATGCCGGGGAATATTATAACGATGAGCTGCCGGCGACTTACAAGCTGGTGGTAGAGAATGGGCAGTTGGTCTTCAAGCACAGAGACGCCCCCAAGGAGCCGCTGAAGGCTATGGCTCCAGATAAATTCACTTTGAGAGGAATGAATATCAACTTTACCCGCGATAAAAAGAAAAGGATTACCGGCTTCTTGCTGGGTGCCGGTCGTGCCATAAATATAGAGTTCATAAAAAAATAGCAAATTCCCGGGATTTGGCAATCCTGGAACCAGCTAATACCGAGATAGCTGCTGAGCATTTGAGAGGACGAAGCGAGACATTTTTATCTTATGAGTCTCACCTCTTAGAGGGGGGGAGGAGCCGGAGCTTTTCCATTTCTCTTTGCCCGATTCACGCAGGCAACAATCATTCATCTATCCCGGATTCTACCTCCTCTAAAGATAGGTAATTATTAGGGTTTTATCCGGTTAAGTTTCATCTGGTTGAGACTCTAAGGTAAAGGTATGCCAACACCCAATAAATCAAAGCCAAATAAATGTAAGAGAAAGCCAAATCGGCTGATAGCCGAAAAAAGTCCATATCTGCTCCAGCACGCATTCAACCCTGTTGATTGGTATCCCTGGGGTTCGGAAGCCTTTGATAAAGCTCGCAAAGAGAATAAACCAATTTTCCTATCCATCGGCTACTCCACCTGCCACTGGTGTCATGTCATGGAGAAGGAGTCTTTTGAAGACCCTGAAATAGCCAGCATGATGAATGAGGCGTTTATCTGCATCAAGGTTGACCGGGAGGAGAGACCCGACATCGACCGCATTTATATGACCGTATGTCAAATGATGACCGGCAGCGGAGGATGGCCCCTGACCATCATTATGACTCCCGATAAAAAGCCTTTCTTCGCCGCAACTTACATCCCCAGGCCGAGCAGGTTAGGGCGCCTGGGGATGATGGAGCTGATACCCCGCATCCAGGAGCTGTGGAAATCAAAAAAGGGCGAGGTGATGAGCTCAGCCGAGCAAATCACCCAGCATCTCACGCAGATATCCATCCATGCGGCGGGCGAGCCTCTGGGAGAAGCTGCCCTGGAGATGGCCTACCGACGGCTTTCCCGGGTTTTTGATGAGCGATATGGGGGTTTTGGCAGGGCTCCCAAGTTTCCCACTCCGCACAACCTGACCTTCCTGCTTCGTTACTGGAAGCGCACAGGTGAACAAAAGGCTCTGCGGATGGTGGAAAAGACCCTCCAGTCCATGCGGCTGGGCGGTATTTACGACCATGTGGGCTTTGGCTTTCACCGCTACTCTACCGATTCCCGATGGCTGCTCCCCCACTTTGAGAAGATGCTCTACGACCAGGCGTTGCTGGTGATGGCGTATACCGAGGCATATCAGGCTACGCGAAAAGAAGAATATAGACACACCGTGCGAGAGATTCTTGACTATGTTATGCGGGATATGACTGCTCCCGAGGGCGGGTTTTACTCTGCCGAAGACGCCGAGAGCGAGGGCGAGGAGGGGAAGTTTTACCTGTGGACCGAGGAGGAAATCCGACAGCTGCTCCCCGGGGAAGAGTCGGACCTAATCGTCAGAATCTTCAACATCGAGAAAGATGGTAACTTCGCCGAGGAAGCCACGGGAAGGAGGACAGGCAGCAACATTCTATATCTGAGAAAATCGCTTCATGAGACTGCCAGTGATATGAAAATCTCGCCCGAAGAGCTGGAAAGAGATTTCCAAAAGGCACGACAAAAGCTCTTTGCCGCTCGCCACAAGCGGGTTCATCCTCATAAAGACGATAAGATTCTCACCGATTGGAATGGCTTGATGATAGCTGCCTTAGCCCGGGCATCAAGTGCGTTTGATGAGCCCCAATATGCAGAAGCTACAAGACGAGCAGCAGATTTTATCCTTGCCCGCATGCGAGATTCAAAGGGGAAGCTTTATCACCGCTATCGGGATGGCGAAACCGCCATACCCGCCTATTTAGACGATTATG
>JAOUOQ010000264.1 GCA_029880275.1 Candidatus Aminicenantota bacterium
GTAGAGCATCCCTTCCATCAACTGGTCCAGATAGTCGAGGGTCGTCTCCGGCGGCGCTCCCAGGGAGAGGAGGAAGTACTCAGGCTCTCCGCCCATAGCAGCAATATCGCTGATATTTACCGCCAGGGACTTCCTCCCCAGAAGGTAGGGAGGGGTAGAGGAGCGGCGGAAATGAACCTCCTCGATTAATATGTCGGTGGTAAATAGCTGGTAATACCCCTTTTCCCCCTTTAATATGGCGGTGTCATCCCCGATTCCCATCACCACCCGGGGGCTTTTCATGGGGAATCGCTGCTGGAATCTTTTGATGATGCCCAGCTCCCCTATGTCGGTCAGTTTTTTCATAATGTAATAGGTTCTATTTATGGACTCTATTACCCCCTTCTCATTATAAGGTAAATCTCTCTTTCTGAGAAGAACTAATTATTATACAGGCGCGCCCGATAAGATATAGGGCAATTTCACTTGTAAGCAGAGGCATAAAATTTGCATAATATATATCTAAAGATTATGCATTGTTACCACTGGAATAATGTTGACTTTCTTGCGGCGATTAAGATTTCTATCAAACTCAGCGTCATTTTCTGCCCTTATTATCCGTGGAAATAAGGGAGAGTATATTTGCATAAGTAATAGAATGTGGAAGATTTAATAGGCTGAAGCAGGCTGTGGAATATCTTTTTATATTTCCTGCTCTTATTTCTCGTTATTTTGACGGGCAGCAGTTTTACTTGGCTTCAAAATTATCCTGTGGTAAAATCCGTCAGGTAAATGAATACAGGAAAATGGAGCTTAATTCAAAAAAGCCATTTTTTAATGTTAACTTTATTAACCAACTTAGAGGAGAGGTACTATGAGATGTAAAGTTTTACTCCTTTTAGTGGTGGGTCTTTTTGTTACTATTTGCGCTCCAAAAATCTCGGCACAGGGCACGGAACAGGAGCCATTGCTGTTTATCGTTGAAGAGGATGTAGTCAAGCCTTCCATGGTCGATCAGTTTGAAGAGCATATAAGAGGAGGGATAGCCCAATTTGCCAGGTACAAATTTCCCTACCCCCAGGATGTATACTGTATTGACGGTAATCACTACTTCTTCTCCTATCCAGTAAAGAACTTTGAAGGCATCGGCAACTTATACAAAGCTGCGCGCGAGTATCGGCAAAAGATAGGAGAGGAACAATGGAAGTTACGGGTGAAGAGTGCTGCGGGCACCCTTGAATACTACCAATCCACTCTGTTCTACTTGTCGTTCGAACTGTCTTATTCTCCCGAAACCCCGAGGCCCAGGTCTGAGCAGAGAAATTTCGTTTATTGGACCTATCTCTATGTCGAGCATGGCAAGGAAAAAGAGTTTGAGGAGGTTCTCAAGGCGTGGGTGGAGCTGTATAAGAGCAAAAATATTTCTCACGGCTTCGCCACCTACATGGGGAGTATAGGAAACGAAATGCCCCTTTATGTTATCGCCGAAAGTGCCAAAAGCGCTGCCGCCTTTTACAGCCAGGAAGATGAAACTTTTAAGTTATTTGGAGAAGAGGGTCAAGCCCTGATGAAGAAGACCTGGGCTCTGCTGAGGAAGTTTGAAATAAAAATTGGCAACCGTCGTCCGGACCTTTCTTACAGGCCAGAAGAAAGATAGAGCGCAAAATACACTTCCTGATTACGGCAGTCGCTCATATAAAGCGGCTGCCGATTATTTTTTAAGCTTAAAGAGTTCCATAAATAAATTTTACTGTGCTATAATATGACTTTGAGTAAGGGATTGTAAATAAATAATAGGATATGGCGAAAAATTACCGATAAGCATAAAAGCAAATCTCAGCACTTTAAGCTCAACAAACTACTCCAAAAAAGAGGTGAGGTCTATAGATATTTAATGTGTTCCATTAATAGCTGTATCCCTATGGTTGCATTTTGGGGCTAATCATAATGTGAGCTGCTGGATTAGCCAGCAAGGAGGAGAAAATGAAAAAGTCAATTTGGCTATTGGCAAAAATTACACCGATCGTCACCTTAGTCCTGCTTTGCTTTACTTTTGGCTGCCAACAGCCAGTTGAAGAGGCAATCACTGAAGAAGAAGCCAAAGCCCTTTTTGACCTTTATATGGAAATCTATAATGAGGTTAATCTGGCCTTAGCCGATGAAATTTTGGCACCTGAATTTGTGTTGAAGACTCCCGTTTTACCTGAAGGAATTGTGGGTATAGAAGCTGTAAAGGCTTTCGTAAAAGATACTGCTACTATGTTCCCTGATTTCCGTTGTACAATCGAGGAAATATTTGTAAAAGGCGATAAGATTATTTCTCGCTTTACCATAACAGGCACAAACGCAGGACCTCTTGGTGAACTTCCGCCCACAGGCAAAAAGTTTCGTATATCTTCTGCAATGGCTATCACACGAGTAGCTAATGGAAAGATAGTAGAGGACGAGACCTTTTGGAATGTGTTAGACCTTTATCAGCAGCTCGGCTTCACCCTTACTCCTCCCCAGGTAGAGGAACCACAATAAGCACCAAGTATCCGTCACTATTGCTTGACTACCAAGATGGGCGCAGATTATAGGAGGACGCACAATCCCAAAGAAAAGTGGGCAATTTACCCCCACGGAGCTTATTTCTCCAGCAGGGCTTTCAGCTCCTCCATAAACTCATTGATGTCCTTGAATTCACGGTATACGGAGGCAAATCGGACATAAGCCACCTTATCCAGCTCCCCGAGTCTCTCCATTATAAAAGAACCTATCTCTGAAGTCGGAATCTCTCTTTCGGACCTCTCCTGTAGTTTTTGCTCTATGGTGTCGATGAGCTCTTCCAGCGTGGTTACGCTTATCGGTCTTTTTTCACAGGCTTTGAGGAG
>JAOUOQ010000265.1 GCA_029880275.1 Candidatus Aminicenantota bacterium
CCGAAACAGGATAAAAAGGTTGGTCAGAGAGGCTTTTCGCCGATACCCGTGTCGCGGAGAGCAGGGATTGGATATGGTGGTGGTATCCAGTCCCAGCATTGTCTCTTTGAATGGCCGTCAGGTAGACGAGCTCTTTATGGAGAAGCTGGACTCTTATCACCAATCAAACAGGGGATAGACAAATGAGGGTCTTTGATAGCCTTGCGAAAAGGCTCTTACTGCTGCTTGTTGACGCCTATAAGGTGGTGCTATCCCCTTTGTTCTGGGGTTCTTGTCGCTTCAATCCTTCATGTTCCGCCTATATGAGGGAGGCTATCTGTATTCACGGTACACTCAAAGGGCTCTCCCTTGGATTGCGAAGGCTGCTCCGCTGCAATCCTTTCTTCCCCGGAGGCCACGACCCTGTGCCGGAGAAAAATCGGAGAGCGTAGATGGAAAGACGAACCCTTTTAGCCATTATTCTCTCTATTCTGGTTCTGGTGTTCTTTCAGTGGATCGCTAAGAAGACCCAGCCACCACCCAGGCCCACCGTGCCTGCCGAAGTAGAGGTCACCGCCCCTCAGCCCATCCCCACACCGGAAGAGAAGCCCGAAGAGAAGCCAGAGCAGCCCCTCACCGCAGATATGGTACAGGACACCCAACTGCGAAATGTTGCCGTGGAAACCGACATCTTCTCCATCAGCTTCACCAACCAGGGAGGGAGAATCTACAGCTGGAAACTAAAGGACTATTTCGACGACGAGAACCAGCCCCTGGAGCTGGTCTTCAAACGCATGCGAAATATGGGCTTCATCCCCATGGAGGTATTCATTGAAGGGGAGGAGGAGCTCTCGCGGAAGATAAACAATGCCCTCTTTCTCTGCGATAAAAAGGAGCTGCTGCTAACCACCGCCGCAAGCCCCCAGAATGAAGGGCAAATCACTTTTCGCTACGGCGACGGAAAGGGTCTGTTGGTGGAGAAAACCTTCACCTTTTACCCCCAGAGCTACCTCGTCCAGCTTCAGCTAAAAGTCACCCCCGAAGAGATTTTTCGTAAGGGCTATATACTGTTAGGACCCCATCTCGGAAATCGCACAGATGGGGGGAGAGGAGGGTTCTTCGGCGGCGCCTATCGGAGTATTGTCCAGAGCGTGATAAACGCTGATAACAAGATTCAGCGGGTGAAAAAGCTCTCCAGTCCCCTCTCCCAGGGTGAGATGAAGTATCAGCTTTTCCCGGGAAATATCCAGTGGGTGGGGATGGAGGATAACTACTTCATGGCCACCTTCATCCCCGCGGAGCAGATAAAAGAGGCCATCGTGTTGACCCGGGAGACCCCGCTTCCCGTAGAGGGGGGGAGCCCGCAACTACTGACCTCTATGATGGCGGGAATTAGCCTGGGAAATTTCACCGACCAGGGAAAGCTCTATATCGGACCCAAAGATTATGAGCTGTTATCAGAGCTGGGGATGGGGCTCAAGTATGTGATTAACTTCGGCTTCTTCGGCTTTATTGGAAAGCCTATGTTCTATGCGCTCAAATTCTTTTACCGCTATGTGCATAACTACGGAGTAGCCATTATCATATTGACTGTGTTGATCAAGCTGCTCTTCTGGCCCCTGACCCGCAAAAGCTTTCATTCTATGAGAAAAATGCAGGAGCTGCAGCCCAAGATGAAAGCCGTTCGGGAAAAATACAAAAGACAAAAGCAAGACCCGGCCATCCGCCAGAAGATGAACCAGGAGATAATGAGCCTCTACAAACAGGAGGGAGTTAGCCCCATGGGGGGTTGTCTCCCTATGCTCCTGCAAATGCCGGTCCTGTGGGCGATTTACAGTCTGCTGATGATCTCCATCGAACTCCGACAAGCCCCCTTCTTCGGCTGGATACAAGACCTCTCTCGCAAAGACCCCTATTACATCACCCCCATTATCATGGGCGTCACCATGCTCATCCAGCAGCGGATGACACCCACCACCGGCGACCCCGCCCAGGCTCGTATGTTCAAGCTGATGCCCATATTTTTCACCTTCCTCTTCCTCAGCTTCCCCAGCGGTCTGGTCCTTTACTGGCTGGTGAACAACCTCCTCACCATCGGGCAGCAGCATCTTATTAATATCAAAGAGGAGCAGAAGAGCCCCAAAACCCGCCGAAGCTCACAAAAAGGAAAGAAACAAATCAGCCAGAAACGCCGGAGGAGGAGATGACCAATAACCAGCCCCAGTTCGAAGGCAAAACCCTCAGGGAAGCCCTTAAAAAGGCAGCCGAACACTACCAGACCATCCCCTCATCCCTCGACTACCAGATACTCGAGCAGGAAAGCAGGGGGCTGTGGGGAAGACGGGTAACCAGGGTCAAGATCACCGCCCACCCCAAGTTCCAGCCCGCCGATAGAAGAGAGCCTCTCATCAGTGAGCTGGAAGGTTTCCTCAATAACCTCCTGAGACTGATGAGACTGGAATTGAAAATAGATATCAAGACCACCGACCGGAGAATAGACATCAACCTCTATGGCAGAGACCGCTATATTCTCCTGGCGCAGAAGGGGGAATGCCTCAACTCCCTCCAGTTTCTTCTCTACCGCATATTCCTTCAAAACCAGCAGGAGAAGAAAATCTTGAGGCTCGATTCCGAAGGCTTCCGCTCCGACCGCGAGGAGGAGCTGCGCAGCTTAGCCCTAAAGACCGCCGCCCTGGTAACGGAGTCCCGCAAGCCCTACACCATGGAGCCTATGAACCCCTATGAGAGAAGGCTCATCCACCTCGCCCTCAAGGAACACAGGGAGGTGACCACCGTGAGCGAGGGTGAAGGGTTTATCAAACGGGTGACCATCCTTCCCACCCGCGATTAAACCGAAGCCCTCGGCGCATTA